>WLOB01000420.1 GCA_009699505.1 Actinomycetota bacterium
CCAGCGCGCGGCCCTCGAGGTCGTGGCGGTCGGCGCCAGGGCGTCGTCCGGGGCGGGACCGCCGCGGCCCTCGGCCGGGTGGGGGTCACCCGACGCCGTGCGGCACCGGCGCGCGGCCCTCGAGGTCGTGGCGGGCGGCGCCAGGACGTCGTCCGGGGCGGGACCGCCGCGGCCCTCGGCCGGGTGTCGGTCGCCCGACGCCGTGCGGCACCGGCGCGCGGCCCCGCCCGGACGTCAGGCCGTCGCGGGGCGCATGCGCGCCGAGCCCTGCTCGAGGCAGAGCCACCGGCGCAGCGCCTCCTCGGCGCCGCCGGCGCTCTCCCGCAGCTCCGCGACGAGGTGGTCGCTCACGTCCTGCAGACGGGCGACGGCGCCGCTGATCGCCTCGAGCGACGCGCGCCCGTCCGGACCGAGGTCGTCCGCGGCGCCGATCAGGAGGTCCGCGTGCACCCGCAGCACCGTCAGCGGCGTCCGCAGCTCGTGGGCCGTCGTCGCGACGACCAGGGCCTGGAGGCGCTCGAGCTCCTGCAGACGGGCCGTCGCGTCGGCGGCGGACGGCGACGCGCTCGGACCGGCTACCGACGACGGGCGGTCGCCGAGCGGCGGGACGGGGTGGAGATGAGGCTTCAAGAGGCGGGACCGGTGAGCGGGACGTCGACGACGACCACCTTGCCTGCGCGCCGTGACAGCCGGCCCGCAGACGTCGGTCGGACGGGTATCGGATCTCCTGCCCCCGGTCGCGGCCCGTCGCCCACCGGGACCCCCCGGGGGTATCGGTACGATGGGGACATGGCCGGTCCCTCACCCGCTGCCCCCGACGCGTCGACCACGGTCGACGTCGACGCCCCCGATGCGACCGCGCACCCGGCCGCGCAGCCCCCGCGCGGCTACTCCGCCACGAAGGACCAGCTCCGATCGCGCCTGCGGCGGATCGAGGGCCAGGTGCGCGGCATCGACCGGATGGTCGACGAGGAGCGGTACTGCATCGACGTCCTGACGCAGATCTCCGCGGTGCAGGCCGCGCTCGACAAGGTTGCCCTGGGGCTGCTCGACGACCATGCGCGCACCTGCGTCGCCGGCGCCGAGGGCGAGCAGCGCCTCGAGCGCACGGACGAGCTGATGGCGGCCGTCGGCCGCATGCTGCGTCGCGGCTGAGGCGCGGCCGGGCGGCCCGGTCCGGCGGGCGACCGCCAGACGGGGCCCGGGGGGCTACAGGCGGCCCGCGCGGGTGCCCCGCGCGTTCAACACGATGTAGACGAGCAGGACGATCGCGAGGAGCCCGATGATGCCACCCCCGATCGCGACCTTGGCGATGAAGAGCACCAGCGCGACGACGGCGAGTGCGAGGACGAGTCCGTAGAGGTTCATGGTCGGCTCTACCCTGTGACGACCGTCACAATCGCCGCGGTCGGCCGGGTGGACGAACGGCGGAGCGCCCCCGGCCCCGCCCGCCCCTCGCGGTGCCGTCAGGGGAGGAGCAGCGAGACCGCGACCAGGCCGGCGGGGAGCGCTACCAGGGCCGCGACGCCCCCGAGGGCGAGGGCACGGCTGCCGGCGTCGGCGACGGTCGCCGTCGTCCGGGTGCGCCGGTGGACGTGCAGGCGCGGCAGGCGCGGGATGTGGACGGTGCTCATCGGACCTCCGGAACGGACGGCGGGCGAGGCGCCGGGGCGACCTCGGGAGGGTCGGCGGCTCCGCCCTCACCACCGTGATCGGCCCGTCGCACCCCGGGGACGCACCGGGCGGCCGGCGACTCAACGGGTGGACGACGCGGCCCGGCGGCGGCCGGCGGGTCAGACGACGGCGCCCACCGGCGCCGCCGGGCCCGCCGCCCCCGCGGGGGTCCCGACCCGCAGGTCCGCGTAGGCCGCGGCCAGACGCACCACGGCGTCCTCGAGCTCGCCTGCCGGGCGGGTGTACGGGAGGCGGAGGAACCGCTCGAACGCGCCCCCGACGCCGAACCGCGGACCCGGGACGACGCGGACGCCGTGGCGCTCGGCCGACGCGGTCAGGGCCGTGCTCACCGGGGCGGGGAGCTCGATCCACAGGGAGTTGCCCCCGGGCGACCGCTCGACCCGCCACGCCGGCAGGTGCGTCCCGAGCGCGGCGACCAGGCGGTCCCGGCGCTCCGCGAGCATCGCCCGGCGCTCGGCCAGGCCCGCCTCGTCGTCGCGCAGGAGCTCCGCCGAGGCGAGCTGCTCGAGGATCGGGGTACCGAGGTCCAGCCCGGGCCGGATCCCGGCCAGGCCGCTGATCGTCGCCTCGTCCGCCCGGACCCACCCCGTGCGCATGCCGCCCCAGAAGCTCTTGCTCGTGCCGCCCACGGTCACGACGGTCGACCCCGTCGGGTCGTGGACCGCGAAGGGGGCGGGCGGCGGACCGTCGAGCCCCAGGTCGACCATCGTCTCGTCGACCCCCACGGTCGTGCGGGCCCGCGCCGCGGCGGCGGCGATCCGCTCACGGTCCTCCGCGCCCATGACGCGCCCCGTCGGGTTGTGGTGGTCGGGCAGCAGGTAGGCGAGCCGCGGGCCGGTCTGCCGGAGGGCGGCCTCGACGCCGTCGACGTCCCAGCCCTCCCCCGCGGGCAGGCCGACGGGCACCGGCCGGCACGACGCGCGGGAGATCGCATCGATGGCGTGCGGGTACGTCGGGTGGTCGATCAGGACGCGGTCGCCCGGGCCGGCGAGCAGCTGGAGGACGAGGACGAAGGCGTGCTGCGCCCCGCTCGTGACGAGGATCTGCTCCGGCGTGGTGGGCAGGCCGCGGCGGCTGTAGCGCTCCGCGACGGCCCGCCGGAGCTCGGGGACGCCCAGCGCCTGGTAGCCGTGGCCCGGCAGGTGCGCGGGCAGCGCCGCGAGCGCCGCGGCGTACGCGGCGTGCACGCCGGGCGCCGCCGGCAGCGCGGCCGCCCCGAGGTCGATGGCGCCGCTGTCGTCGTCCGCGACGAGCCCGCCGACCCTCCGCGCCCCCGGACCGTCGGGCACGCTCGTGCGGCTGCCCGAGCCGTGCCGGCTGACGAGGTGGCCCTGCTCGCGGAGCCGGCCGAACGCCGTCGACACCGTCGTGCGGCTGACCCCGAGCGCGGAGGCCAGCTCCCGCTCGCCCGGCAGCCGGACGTCGAGCGGCACCCGCCCGTCGAGGACGAGGAGCCGGAGCGCGTCCGCGAGCTGCACGTACAGCGGGTCGCCCCCGGCGCCGGCCCGGTCGTCGTCGCGCCACCCGCCGAGCTGGCGGACGAGCGAGGGGGCGCTGATGCTGCGGAAGGCCATCGCAGACCACTCTCCCGCAAGTGGCCCTGGATGACAAGGCCACTCGCTGCCACGGTGGTGGCATGTCCACGACCGACCTCGACCCCCAGAGCCCCCTCTCCCGCTTCCTGTCGGCCCGCCCGACCGAGGCCGATGCGCGGGTGCCACGCGACGCCGCCGGTCCTGCGGGCGTCGCCGACGCCACCCCGACCGCGACCGCCCCCGTCGCGCCGGTCCGGGTCGGTGACCGCAGCGTCGTCGACGCGGCCGGCGCCGCCGGCGTCCGCGGGACCGCCCGGCGCGCCGACGTGCGCCACGCGCTGCTCGGCGGACGGCCCGCCGACGCCCGGCCGATCGCCCTCCGTCCCGCGGGCGACGCCGACGTCGAGACCCTGCGCTTTCTCGCCGGGCGCGACGGCGCGGATCGCATCCCCGGCGCGCCGGTCCTGCTCGCGGAGCGCGACGGCGTCCCGGTCGCGGCGATCGGCGTCCGGGACCGCCGGGTGCTGGCCGATCCGATGGCGGACACGACCGACGCCGTCGACCGGCTCCAGGCGCGGGCGGCCGAGCTGCGCGGGCCGCTGCGCCGCGCGCGGTGGGCCGCGCGGCTGCGGCGCGGCGCGTAGCGGGCGACGGCCGAC
>WLOB01000421.1 GCA_009699505.1 Actinomycetota bacterium
AGTGCCGCAGGCCGAGCCCGGCGTGCCCGAGGCCCTTGGGCTCGTAGCGCGCCTGCTGGAGGGCCCGCAGGACGAGGTACGACAGCCCTGCGCGCCCGTGCCCCGTCCGCCGCACGTGCGCGTCGACGCGGCGCGAGAGCTCGGCGACCGCGGCGGAGGCGTCCTCCTTCGACGCGATCGCCCGCGCCTCGCCCTCGGCCGACACGAGCGACGAGGGCATCGGCACGCCGAGCGTGGCGAGCTGCTCCACCAGGCGGCCGACCGAGCTGACCTCGGGCAGGCCGTGGACGCGGTGCAGCGTCGGGGTGCGCGACTCGTCCAGGAGCCGGGCGACCTGCTCGTTCGCGGTCACCATGAGGTGCTCGATCAGCCGGTGGGACTCCGTCGCGCGCTCCACGACGATGTCGCGCGGGTGCCCGGCGTCGTCGAAGGTGAACCGCGGCTCCCCCGTGTCCAGCTCAAGGGCGTTCGTCGTCGTCTCGCGGCGCTCCTGCAGGGCCGCGGCCACGCGGCGGGCGACGTCGAGGGGCCTCGCCCACGGGTCCTCGGCCCGGCGGGTGCCGGCGAACACCTCGTCGACCTCCTCGTACGTCAGCCGCGCGTCGGAGCGGATGATCGACCGGAAGACCTCCGCGGACAGCACCCGGCCGCCGCGCAGGTCGATCTGCACCGTGACGGCGAGCCGGTCGACGTTCGGGACGAGCGAGCACGCGTCGTTCGAGAGCGCCGGCGGCAGCATCGGCTCGACGGTCCCGGGGACGTAGACGCTGGTGCCGCGCCAGCGCGCGTCGCCGTCGATCGCGCCGCCGGGCCGCACGAACGCGGAGACGTCGGCGATGTGGACCCAGATCCGTTGGCCGTCGGCCGGCACGGCCGGTCCGCCGGCCCCGTCGCCGCCGGCCTCCGCCGCACCCGCTCCGGCCTCCGCCGCGCTGATCGCGTCGTCGAAGTCCTTCGCGGTGACCGGGTCGATCGTGAACGTCGGCAGGCCGCGCAGGTCCCGCCGGGGCGGAGCGCCCGCGCCGGAGTCCCAGCGGGCCGCGGGGCCGAGCGCCCCGGCGACCCCCTCGGCCTCCATGCCGACCTCGCGCGCGATCCGTCGCGGCAGCCCGCGGTCGAGCAGCAGCGCCTCGAGCACGTCGCGGGCGACGTCGGGTGCCCCGATCTCGCGGGCCACGCGGTGGCTGCGGGACCGGCGGCCGCCGCCGCCGGGGACGAACAGCCCGATCCGCCCCTCGCCGAGCTCGCGCGCGCCCTTGTCGACGCTGACCTGGCGGCCGGGGCGGCCGCCGTCGCCGAACAGCGGCTCCGCGACGAAGAACTTGCCGCGGCGGCGCAGGATCCCGACGACGGGGGCGACGTGCGACTCGTCGCGCCAGACGTCGCGCGGGAGCGTCGGCTGGCCGTTGCGGGTCAGCGACGGGCGCTCGCCCGGGCCGCCGCCCGCGGGGCGCTGCAGCGCCGCGCGCCGCGTGGCGCGGTTGGGCCCGGGCGCGTCCTCCGTGCCGCGGCGCCCCTTCGGCCCGCCCGTGCGCGGGACGGGCGGTTTCTTCGAGCTCGGCCCCGGCCCGCGGCCCTTGCTGCGTCCCTTCGGTCCCTTGCGCTTGCCGCTCACCCCTCCAGCTTCGCAGCCTCGCGCAGCGCGGTCTGGAGCGCCTCGTCGACGTCCGTCGTCTTCGGGTCGTCCTTCGCCTGCACGTCCGGCGCCAGCCCCTTGCCGGGCGCCGTGCCGTTGCCGGACTGCGTCTTCTTGTCGCCGAGGTTCCGGCCCTTCGGCGTGAAGAACTGGCCCGCGGTGATGTCGAGGGCGCCGCCGCTCGAGAGCGGCTCGACGCGCTGGAACACGCCCTTGCCGAAGGTGCGGGTGCCGACGACGGTCGCGCGTCCGCGGTCCTGCAGGGCGCCCGTGACGATCTCGGACGCCGAGGCCGAGCCGCGGTCGACGAGGACGACGAGCGGGACCTTCGGGAAGACGGTCACGCCGTCGACGGCGGGGTACGGGACGTCGCCGATCGTCCGGCCCTTGAGCGTCACGATGTTGCCGCCCTTGAGGAACAGGCTGGCGAGGTTCTGCGCCTCGTTGACGAGGCCCCCGGGGTTCGACCGCAGGTCGAGGACGAAGCGCTTCGCCCCGCGCTTCTCGAGCTTCTGGAACGCCTCGCCGACCTGCAGCCCGGCGTCGTTGGTGAACTGCGCCAGGCGCACGACGCCCACCTTCACGCCGTCCTCGGTGCGCAGGGCCGAGTCGACGATCGGGATCTTGACCGGCTTGCGCTGCGAGGTGATCGTCAGCGTCCGCTCCTTCGAGCCGACCTTCCGGGCGATCTGGAGCTCGACCGACGTGCCGGCCTTGCCGCGGACGAACGACGACGCGCGCTCGGACGTCAGGCCCTTCAGCGACGTCCTGCCGGCCCGGGTGATGATGTCGCCGATCCTCAGCCCGGCCGCCTTCGCCGGCGACCCGGCGTAGACCTTCGAGATCAGCAGCCCGCGGTCGTCCTGCGACACGACCACGCCGATGCCGTCGAAGCTGTTGTCCTGCTGCTGCTGGAACTGGGCGTACGCCTTGGGATTCAGGTACGACGAGAAGCGGTCGTCGAGCCCCTTGACCATGCCGTCGATCGCATCGTCGACGAGGGCCTGCTTGCCCGGGTCCTTGTAGTAGTCGTCGCGGATCAGGCCGAGCGCCTCGTTCACGGCGCCCGGGCCCTGCTCGTCGATCACGCGGTCGCGGATGAACCCGGGCAGCGCCTGGGGGTCGCGTGAGCCCACGGCGGCGCCCGCCGTGAAGATCCCGCCGACCACGACGAGGACGCCCACGACGGCGAGGGCGACGCGGAGGATGCGGGAGAAGGCGGACGGCACGCACACAGTCTGCCCGAGCGCACGTCATGCGCGTGTCAAGGCGCGCGACGACGACGGGGCGGGGACCGGTCGGTCCCCGCCCCGTGGCGGTGTCGCGGTGCTCCGCGGCGCTGCGGCGTGCGGGCGAACCCCGCGGGTCGCCGCGGGTCGGCCCCGCCGCGACGCCGCCCGGGCGGCCGCCCGCCGCGGTCAGACCCGCAGGAAGCGGCGCAGGGAGAGGCCGGAGCCGGCCGCGGCGACGGCCACGCTCGAGAGCACGAGCAGCCCGATCAGCGGTCCGAACTGAATCATGTCCGGCCGGGAGATCAGGGTCGCGATCCCCTCGAGCTGGTTCAGGATCGTGAGCTTCGCCAGGCCGAGCAGGACGATCGCCACCAGGCCGCCCATCGCGCCGAGGATCAGGCCCTCGATGACGAACGGCCACCGGATGAAGGAGTCCGTCGCACCGACGAGCTTCATCACCTCGACCTCCCGGCGCCGCGCGAAGAGCGACAGGCGGATCGTGTTCGAGATCAGCAGGATCGACGCGATCACGAGCAGCCCGCCGAGCAGACCGAGCGACAGCTTCACCGCCCCGGTGATCTTCACGATCTTGCCGGCCTCGTTCTTCGACTCCTTCGTGGAGCCGATCTTCGAGTCCACGAACGTCGTCTTGCCGCTGACGCCCTCCTTCTGCAGGGAGGCGACGATCGCCGAGCCGTTCTTGGCGTCGTCGGGCGTCACGCGGAACGTGTCGGGCAGCGGGTTGACCTTGCCGAGCAGGCCGTAGGCGGCCGGGTTCAGGCGCTTCTGCTCCTCGTAGGCCTTCGCCTTCGAGACGAAGACGACGCTCTTGACGTGCGGCGTGTCGTTCTGCAGGCGCGCCTGGACGCGGGCGACGTCGGCCTTCGTGGCGTTCGTCTTCATGAAGACGTTGACCTGGATGCGGTCGCGGACGTCGGCGGCCGCCCCGTTGGCCAGCTGCACGGCCGGGATGAAGATGCCGAGCACGAGCGTGGTGA
>WLOB01000422.1 GCA_009699505.1 Actinomycetota bacterium
CGATCCAGCGCACGGAGGCATTCTGGGGCACCCGCCCGCGCCGATGCGTGCGCCCGGAACGGTCGGCCGGGCGGCGACGCCCCGCCCCGGGGCCCGCCGGGCCGGGGAACGGGGGGCCGGCCCGGTCGGCCGGGGTCAGCCGGGCCGGCTCGGGTCGCTCGGCCGCGGCGGGTCGATCGGCCGGGGCGGATCGACGGCGCGCGGCACGTCGGCGGGGCGGCCGAGCGCGGCCTCAGCGGCGGCGGAGGCGTCCGGCGCGGGCGCCTGGCCCCGCAGCCCGTCGACGACGCCGCCGAGCCCCGCGAGCGCCTGGGTGAACTCGGACGGGATGACGAAGAGCTTGTTCGCCTCGCCCTTCGCGAGCTCCGGCAGCATCTGCAGGTACTGGTAGCTCAGGAGCTCCTTGTCGGGCCGGCCGTCGTGGATCGCCTGGAAGACGGTGCCGATGGCCTTCGCGTCGCCCTCGGCCCGCAGGACGGCCGCGGTCTTGGCGCCCTCGGCCTTCAGGACCGCGGCCTCCTTCTCGCCCTGCGCGGTGAGGATCTGGCTCTGCTTGGAGCCCTCGGCCGTGAGGATCGACGCGCGGCGGTCGCGCTCGGCGCGCATCTGCTTCTCCATCGCGTCGAGGATCGAGGTCGGCGGGTCGATCGCCTTGAGCTCGACGCGGCCGACGCGGATGCCCCACTTGCCCGTCGCCTCGTCCAGGACGGTGCGCAGCTGACCGTTGATCTCGTCGCGCGAGGTCAGCGCCTGCTCGAGCGTCAGGCCGCCGATGACGTTGCGCAGCGTGGTGGCGGTGAGCTGCTCGATCGCCTGGAGCGGGTTGGCGACCTCGTACGTCGCCGACTTGGAGTCCGTGATCTGGAAGTAGAGGACCGTGTCGATCGAGACGGAGACGTTGTCCTCCGTGATGACCGCGTTGGGCGGGAAGCTCACGACCTGCTCGCGGAGGTCCAGGAGCGGCAGCAGCCGGTCGATGAACGGCACCGTGATCCGCAGGCCCGGCTCGAGGGTGCGCTGGTAGCGACCGAGGCGCTCGACGATGCCGGCGCGCGCCTGGGGGATGATCCGCACGGTCTTCGCCGCGACGAGGAGCGCGAACAGCAGCAGGACGGCGAGGACGATGAGGATGACCACGGGGACCTCCGGGGGGACGCTCGGCGGCCTGGACGGACGTCCGAACCTGGTCCGCAGCCTACAAAGCGCGGCCGTTTCCGCCTAGTCGGGCGACGGCCGGTCGGCGCCGCGGGACGCGACGGCGGCTCAGTCGACGACGACCGCGGTGGCTCCGCGGATCTCGGCCACGGTCACCGTCGCGCCGACGGGGACGGGCTCGTGGCCCTCGAGGCGCGCGGTCCAGATCTCGCCGTCCAGCCGCACCTGGCCCAGGAGCTCGGGGCCCTCGATCGCACGGACGACCACCGCGGTCCGGCCGACGAGCGCCGCGGTGCCGGTCTTCGTGCTCGACGGCTGGCGCAGGTGCCGCTGGGCGACGGGTCGCACGAGCCCGAACACGAGCGCCGTGACGACCGCGAACACGAGCACCTGCGGCCCGAGGCCCCCGCCGGCCAACGCGGTCAGCGCGGCGGCGCCGCCGCCGACGGCGAACGGCCCGAGGAAGAGCGACAGCGTGAGGACCTCGCCGACCCCGAGGGCGACGGCGCCGAGGAGCCACGGGATCCACGCGTCCATGGACGGAGCCTATCCGGCCGGGGGACGGGACCGGCGGGCCTCCGGCCAGGTCCGCGGTCCGGCCTCCCCCGCGCGCCGACGCGCGGGGACGGCGTCGGTCAGGCTGCGACCTCGTCGGGCCGCACCAGGGCCTGCGCGAAGTCGTCGGCGTCGAACGGCCGGAGGTCCTCGAGCGACTCGCCGATGCCGATGAGCTTGACCGGGATGCCGAGGTCCTGGGCGATGGCGATCGCGATGCCGCCCTTCGCGCTGCCGTCGAGCTTCGTCAGGACGATGCCGGAGACGGGCGCGACCTTCGAGAACTCCGCGGCTTGGCGGAGCCCGTTCTGCCCGGTGGTGGCGTCGACCGTGAGGAGGATCTCGTGGGGTGCGCCCGGCATGAGCTTCTCGACGACGCGGCGGACCTTCGACAGCTCCTCCATCAGCGGCAGCTGCGTGTGCAGGCGCCCGGCGGTGTCGACGATCACGACGTCGGCGCCGGCCTCCCGGCCGCGCCGCACCGCCTCGTAGGCCACGGACGCCGGGTCGGTGTTCTGCGCCCCCGCGACGACCTCCACGCCGGCGCGCTCGCCCCAGATCTGCAGCTGCTCGACCGCGGCGGCGCGGAAGGTGTCGGCGGCCCCGAGGACGACCTTCACGCCGAGCTCGGTCGTCAGCGTGTTGGCGAGCTTGCCGATCGACGTCGTCTTGCCGGTGCCGTTGATGCCGCAGACCATGATCACGGTGGGGCCGTGGCGCAGGTCGATCGTCGCGTCGTCCTTCGGCCGCGCGGCCTCGGCGAGCAGCTGGGCGAGGCGGTCCTGCAGCGCCTGCGGGTCGGTCAGGCCGCCCGTGGTGGCCTCCTGCTCGAGCCGGCCGACGATCTCGGCGGTGGCCTTCGCGCCGCAGTCGGCCATGATCAGCGCCTCCTCCAGGCGCTCCCAGGTCTCGTCGTCCAGCGTGTCGAAGAGCGTCTGCGTCAGCTCGGCGCCGAGCGCGTCCCGCGTCTTCTTCATGTTCTGGCGTAGGCGCTTGAAGAAGCGGCCGCGCTTCTCCGGCTCCGGCGCGGGCAGCGCCGCAGCGCGGGTCTCGTCCAGGACGAAGAGGTCGGTCCACTCGCGCGCCATCCCCTCGACGATACCGCGGGCCGCACCATGGGCCGTCGGGCGTGCAGCGGTGGGTCAGCCCGCGACGTCGCGGTCGCCCAGGCCGGGCAGCTGCTCCGCGGGCGCGCCCTGGTCCAGGCGGCGCGAGACGACCTTCGAGACGCCGTCGCCGCCCATGGACACGCCGTAGAGCGCGTCCGCGACGTCCATCGTGCGCTTCTGGTGGGTGACGACGATGAACTGCGCGCGGTCGCGGTAGCGGCGCAGGAGCTGGAGGAAGCGATCGATGTTCAGGTCGTCCAGGGCGGCCTCGACCTCGTCGAGCACGTAGAAGGGGCTCGGCTTCGCCAGGAAGACGGAGAAGAGGAACGCGATCGCGGTCATCGTCTTCTCGCCGCCGGACATGAGCGTCAGGCGCTTCATCGACTTGCCGGCGGGGGTGATCTCGATCTCGACGCCGACGTCCTCGTCGCGGTCGGCGTCGGCCCCGTCGGCGTCGTCGAGGTCGCGGGCCTCCTGCGTCCCGTCGTCCTCGGCCTCCCCCGTCCCGTCCTCGTCGCCGGGGGTCTCGCGGACGAGCCGCAGCCGGCCGCGGCCGCCCGGGAAGACGTGCTCCGAGAGCTCCTCGAAGTTCTTCGCGCACGCGGCGAACGTCTGCTCGAACGTCTCGCGGATCTGCCGGTCCGTGTCGCGGACGAAGGCGCGCAGCTCGCGCAGCGCCGTCTCGAGGTCGGTGCGCTGCGCCTCGAGGGTCTCGACGTGCTCGCGTGCCTCCTCGTACGCCTCCGTCGCCAGCGGGTTCACGGGACCGAGCGTCTCGCGGCGCTTCTGCAGCCGGGCGATCCGGTCGCGCAGGGCCTGCGCGGTCTCGGCGTCGAGGGCCTCCACGGCGGGCTCGGGCGGCAGGCCGAGCCGCTCGGCGAGCGCCTCGAGCTCGACGACGATCTCGGCCTCCTGGTCGCGGGCGCGCTGGAACGCGACCTCGCCGGCGGTCACGCGGTCGCCCGTCCGGCGCATGCGCGTGGAGAGGTCCGCCTCGCGCTGGGCGAAGGCGCGCAGGCGCCCGGCGACGTC
>WLOB01000423.1 GCA_009699505.1 Actinomycetota bacterium
CCGGCCCCAAGGGCTCCGAGGGCGCCGAGATGCGCGCGCTGCTGCGCGAGGCGATGGCCGCCGGGGCCGACGTCGTCGGCGGCTGCCCGCACGTCGACCCCGACCCGGTCGCCGCCACCCGTGAGCTCGTGGCGATCGCCGCGGAGCTCGGTCTGCCGATCGACCTCCACGTCGACGAGCAGCTGAACCCCGGCGCGCTCTGGGTCCGCGACATGGCCGCGGCGCTGATGCAGACCGGCCACGACCACGGCGCGGTCGCGTCGCACTGCGTGTCGCTCGGCGTGCAGGACCCGGAGACGCAGGCCGCGGTCGCCGCGGAGATCGCCGCCGCCGGTCTCGCGGTCGTGACGCTGCCGCAGACGAACCTCTACCTCCAGGCGCGCGACCGCCCGTCCTCGCCGCCGCGCGGCCTGACCGCGATCCGCGCGCTGCACGACGCCGGAGTCGTCGTCGCGGCGGGGGCCGACAACGTGCGCGACCCGTTCTGCGCCGTCGGCCGCTCCGACGCGCTGGAGACCGCCGCGCTGCTCGTGATGGCCGCACACCTGACGCCCGCCGAGGCCTGGCACGCCGTCACCACCGCGTCGCGCGCCGCCATCGGCGCGCCGGCCACCGACCTGCTTCCCGGTCAGCCCGCCGAGGTCGTCGCGCTGCGCGGCAGCTCGCTGACCGACGCGCTGGCCCGCGCCTCCGACGAGCGCGTCGTCGTCCACCGCGGGCGCGTCGTCGCCAGCACCACCGTCTCGACCGTCCTGCGGCCGCTGTCCCCCGCGCGCACGCCGTCGTCCCTCCGCCCGAACCCGACCCTCCACGCCCTCGCATGAGCCCGACCGTGACCGAGTCCTCCACCCTGGCCGGGGCCGCGACCTCGCCCGGCCTGACCTTCGACCACGCCTCGATGCGCTTCCCCGACGGGACGCACGCGGTGGACGAGGTGAGCTTCCACGTCGACCCCGGCGAGTTCGTCTCCGTCGTCGGCCCGTCGGGCTGTGGCAAGTCGACGCTCTTGAAGATGGCGTCGGGGCTGCAGCCGCAGAGCTCCGGCGGCGTCACCGTCGGCGCCGGCAACCTCGGCTACGTCTTCCAGGACGCGACGCTCCTGCCGTGGCGGACCGTCCGCCAGAACGTCGAGCTGCTCGGCGAGCTGGAGGGCATGAAGAGGCAGGAGCGCAAGGAGGAGGCGCAGCGGGCGATCGAGCTCGTCGGCCTGAAGGGCTTCGAGGACAAGCACCCGAAGTCGCTGTCGGGCGGCATGAAGATGCGCGCGTCGCTGGCCCGGGCGCTGACGCTGAAGCCGAAGGTCTTCCTCTTCGACGAGCCGTTCGGCGCGCTGGACGAGATCACCCGCGAGCGCCTGAACTCCGAGCTCCTGACCCTCTTCGAGCGCGAGCGGTTCGCCGGCCTCTTCATCACCCACTCGATCGCCGAGGCCGTCTTCCTCTCGACGCGGGTCATCGTCATGTCCGCCCGGCCGGGCCGGATCGTCGGCGACTTCGAGGTGCCGTTCGCCTTCCCGCGGGAGCCCGAGCTGCGCTTCGAGCCGGCGTTCGCCGAGCTCTGCGGCCAGGTCTCCGAGTCCCTGAAGGAGTCGCACTCGTGAGCATGTCCCCGACCCCCACCATGAGCGGCGCGCCCACGGTGCCGTCGGCGCTCCCGGTGGAACGCACCCCGCGCGGGCAGGGCAAGGTCGCCTCGATCGTCAAGCAGGTCCTGCCGCCGGTCGTCGTCTTCGCGCTGTTCCTCGGCGCCTGGGTGGCGTTCCACTACCTGCTGGCCGAGGAGAAGCGGATCACCGTCCCGCTGCCGTGGGACGTCGTCTCCGTCGGCTTCTTCGAGAGCGAGAACCTGACCCGCGCGCTCGACGGCCTGTGGCTGTCGGGCAAGGGCGCGATCGTCGGCCTGTTCATCACGATCATCGTCGGCATGGCCTTCGCGATCGCGATGAGCCAGGCCAAGTGGGTCGAGCGCGCGCTGCTGCCCTACGCGATCGCCCTGCAGACCACGCCGATCCTCGCGCTCGTGCCGATCGTCGGCGTCGTCATCGGCTTCGACTTCCCCAGCCGCGTCCTCGTCGTCGTGCTGATCTCGGTCTTCCCGTTCATCTCCAACGCGCTGTTCGGCCTGCTGACCGCGGACCAGAGCCAGCACGACCTGCTGACGCTGCACAAGGCGAACCGCTGGACGCGCCTGACGAAGCTGCAGCTGCCCGCCGCCCTGCCGGCGATCTTCACCGGCCTGCGCGTCGCCGCGGTGATGGCCGTCGTCGGCGCGGTCGTCGGCGACTTCTTCTTCACCCAGGGCGACCCCGGGCTCGGCCAGATGATCAACCTCGACGCGTCGCAGCTGCAGTACGAGCGCATGTACGCCGAGGTGATCCTCGCGATGGGCCTCGGCCTGATCGCCTACGTCGGCGTCGGCCTGCTCGAGCGCCGCGTCATCGGCCGTTGGCACAACGCCGTCCGCCCCGGGGGCTGACCGCCCCCGCCCCGAGCGTCCCGTCCTGACGTGCCCGTCGCCCGCCGCCACCGTGCGGCGGGCGACGCGGCCGCGGGCGACCCCGAACTTCACCACCACCCCGACCACCCCGCATCGGAGCCCCACGCCCCATGACCCCAGGCCGTACAAGACTGTCCCTCCTGGCCGTGCTCGCCGCCTCGACGTTCGCGTTCGCCGCGTGCGGCGGGGACGACGAGGAGTCCACGACCGCCGCCTCGACCCCGACCACCGCGTCGACGTCGTCCGGCACCGCGTCCTCGGCCGTCTCGCTGAAGGACGTCTGCCCCGCGAAGGTCGTCCTGCAGACCGACTGGCACCCGGAGAGCGACCACTCCGAGGCGTACGCGCTGATCGACCCCGCCACGGCGGAGTACGACAAGGGCAAGAAGCGCGTCACCGGCAAGCTCATGGCCCAGGGCCAGGACACCGGCGTCGAGATCGAGGTCCGGGCCGGCGGGCCCGCGACCGGCTTCCAGAGCCCGACGCAGCAGATGTACACCGACAAGTCGATCACCCTCGGCTACCTGAACACCGACGAGTCGGTGCAGAACGCCGCGAAGTTCCCGATGGTCGCGATCATGGCGCCGCGCGAGAAGTGGGCGCAGGTCCTGATCTACGACCCGGGCAACTACGACTTCAAGACGATCGCCGACATCGGCAAGACGGACACGAAGGTCCTGTACTTCAAGGGCAACGTCTACATGGACTACCTCGTCGGCGCGGGCATCCTGAAGAAGAGCCAGGTCGACTCGAGCTACGACGGCAAGCCGGCGCGCTTCGTCACCGGCGGCGGCAAGGTCGTCCAGCAGGGCTTCGTCACCGCCGAGCCGTGGCAGTACGAGAACTCGGTCAAGCAGTGGGGCAAGAAGGTCTCCACGCTGCCGATCGCGGACGCGGGCTACCCGAACTACGGCGAGGCGATCGGCGTGCGCAAGGCCGACGTCACCGAGAACGCGGACTGCCTGAAGAAGCTCGTGCCGATCATGCAGCAGGCGCAGGTCGACTACGCGAAGGACCCGTCGGCGGCCAACGCCGTCATCGTCGAGGCCGCGAAGGTCTTCGACAACGGCTGGGACTACCCGAAGGAGCTCGCCGACTACGCGGTCAAGGCGCAGCTGGACGGCGGCATCATCGCCAACGGCGCCAACGCGACCCTCGGCGACCTCGAGGAGAAGCGGATCGACGAGATGATCAAGCTCGTCGGCCCGATCTACGAGAAGCAGAACGTCGACGTGCCGGCCGGCCTGAAGGCGTCGGACCTCTTCACGAACGAGTTCATCGACACGAAGATCGGGCTCCCGGCGGCCGCGACGCGGTAGGGCGGGAGAGGGCCTCCGGCCGCCCG
>WLOB01000424.1 GCA_009699505.1 Actinomycetota bacterium
GCGCTGCCGGCCCCCGGGCGCGGCGCTCAGGCGGGCGCGGGCGCCGGGTGCGCCCCGTCGCCCGGCCCGTCGTCGCCCGCCGGCCCCTCGCCCCCGGGCGGCCCGTCGCCCCCGGCAGGCCCGTCCTCGCCGGTGCCGACCGCGTGTCCGGCCGCGACGCCCTCCTGGCGGTAGGCCCACCAGGCCTGGACGCCGATCTGCAGCGACGCGGCCACCGGGACGGCCAGCAGCGCCCCGATCACCCCGAGCAGGCTGCCGCCGAAGAGGACGGCGACCATCACGCCGAGCGGGTGCACCCCGACGGCGCGTTTCTGGATCCGCGGCTGGATCACCGTGTTCTCGATCTGCTGGTAGACGACGGCCCAGACCGTCCAGACCACCGTCGCCGTCGGGAAGTCGTTGAACACCGTGACGATCCCGACGACGACGGCGGCGATCGTCGCGCCGACCATCGGGATCAGCCCGAAGAGCGCGACGAGGACCGCCAGCGGCGCCGCGAACGGGACCCCGAGGACCGTCATGACGACGAAGGCGAGCGTCCCGGCGATCGCCGCCTGCAGCACGGCACCGGCGATGTAGGCGCCCACCGCCGCGGCCATCTGGTCGAGCACCCCCTTCACCCGCGCCGCGTGCCGGGGCGTGCCGACGTCGAGCAGGCCGTCTATCCAGCGGCGCCCGCTGCCGACGAGGAACACGCTGAGGATGAGGATCGTCACGGCCGCGAAGACCGAGTTGACGATCCCGACCCCGAGGTCGCCGAGCCAGGACGCGGCGTCCCCGACGCGCGCGGGCAGCTCGTCGGCCTGCCGCTGCAGCTGGACGACGAGGTCGAAGTCGTCGTCGAGCTTCCGCAGCGTCTCGTTGCCCTGCACGTACCGCTGGACCTCGTCGGCGTAGCCCGGCGCCTGGTCGACGAGGTCGGAGGCGGCACGGACGAGCGGCGGGATCACGATCAGCCCGACGACCGCCGGGACCAGCAGCACGCCGACGTACACGAGGAGCACGGCGACGCCGCGCGGCATGTGCCGCTGCATCCGCGAGACCGGGCCGGAGACCGCGACCGCGATGAACCCGGCGATCGCCAGCCACGACAGCGGGCCGCGCAGGAGCCAGGCGAGGGCGACGACGCCGACGACCACCAGGATCGTGAGCGTGGCCACGAGGACCGTTCGGGGGATGCTGCGGGCGGGCTCCACGGGGGCCTCCGGTGTCGTGGCGGACCGACGCTACCGGCGGGTCCCGACGGCACCGCCCGCGCGCGCCCGACGACGACGGCCGGACCGCAAGGCCCGTTGCGGCGGGGGCGTCGGCCTTGCGGCGTCGTCCGGCGTGCGGGAGAACCGACGGGCCCCGTCTTCCCCGACCCGAAGGAGCCGCACGTGTCCCCCAACGCGTTCGCACCCCGGGCGGCCGTCCTGACCTGCGCGTGCGCGCTGGCCGGGATCGTCGCGCCGGCCGCCGCAGCCCAGCCCGTCCACCAGGTCGCCCCCGGCGAGTCGCTGTGGCAGATCGCCGCCGCCAACGGCCTGTCCCCCGGCGCGCTGGCCGCCGCCAACGGGCTGTCGGCCGACGCCGCCGTCCTGGCCGGCCAGGTCGTGCGCATCCCGGCCGGCGGCGGCGCCTCCGGGACGGGCGCCGCCGGCCCGACGCCGCAGGCGTCGGCGGGCGACGGGGCGACGTCCGGCACGGGCGGGTCCGGGTCGACCGCCGCGACCGGCACCGCGACGGGCTCCGGCGTCGCGTCGCCGTCCCGCACCGGGTCGGGCGCCGCCTCGCCGAACGGGTCCGCCGGCAGCGTCGTGGTGCAGCCCGGCGACACCCTGAGCGCCATCGCGGTCCGCGGCGGGGTCACCGTGACGCGGCTCGCCGCGGCCAACGGCCTCCCGGCGTCGGCCCTCCTGCCGGCCGGGAGGGCCCTGACGCTGCCGGGACCCGGGACCGCCGCCGCGCAGGCCGCGGGCCCGTCGACGACGCCGGCCGCCGCACCGGCGTCCGCGTCCGCCCCGTCGGGCACCGCGGCGTCCTCGTCCGCCGCCACGGCCGCCCCCGCCCCGACCGCGACGTCGCCGTCCTCCGCCGGCGGCACCCGGGTCACCGCGGCGGAGGTCGGCGCGGCCGCGACCGCCAACGGGGTCCCGGCCTCGCTGGCCCGGGCGATCGCCTGGCAGGAGAGCGGCTTCGACAACGGCGCGGTCTCCTCCGTCGGGGCCCGCGGGGCGATGCAGGTCATGCCCGACACGCTGACCTGGATCAACGGCGCCCTCAGCTCCCGCCGGCTCGACTCGTCGTCGGCCGCCGACAACGTCCAGGCCGGCACGCTCTACCTGCAGCACCTGCTGCGGGAGACGGGCGGCGACGCCGACCAGGCGGCCGCCGCCTACTACCAGGGCCTGTCGTCGGTCCGCTCGCGGGGCATGTACGACGACACCCGCCGCTACGTGGAGAACGTCCGGGCGCTGCGGTCGCGGTTCGGCGGCTGAGGCCCCGGTCCGGCCGTCGTAGCGGCGGCGGCGGCCGGACCGGCGGGGTCGCCCTCAGACCGCGGGCTGCCCGGGGTCGTCGTAGGAGATCTCGCGCAGCACCTTCGCCGGGCTGCCGGCGGCGATGGAGTACGGCGGCACGTCCTGGGTGACGACGGAGTTCGCGCCGATCACGCTGCGGCGCCCGATCGTCACTCCGCTCGTGACGACGACGTTCGCGCCGAGCCAGACGTTGTCGCCGATGCGGGTCGGCCCCTTCGTCGTGAACCCCTGCCACGGGACGGGCGTCTCCGGGTCCTCGAAGCGGTGGCTGCCGTCCGTGATGAGGCAGCCGTTGGCGGCCATGCAGTGCTCCCCGATGTCGACGAGGCCCTCCGCGGCGACCATCACGCCCTGGTTGAGGAACGTGCCGCCGCCGATCCGGATGCGCCCGTGCTCCCCGGCGGTCAGCCAGACCCCCGGCTCCAGGAAGACCTGCGGGCCGACCTCGAGCCGGCCGTCGAGCAGCATCGCCAGCACGTCGCCGTTCAGGCGCCCGCGCGCGAACGCCTCGCGGCGCGCCAGCTCGACCGCCAGCCGGGCGCGGTTCCACGGCCGCTGCGGCCGGGTGTACCAGCGCCACTTCGTCACCCACTGCTGCGCGCGGGCGCGGTCCAGCGGCGGGACGGGGACGCGCGACGGGCGTGGCTCGGTGCTCACGGGCCGACCCTATCCCGCGTCGGGCGGTGCGGCGGCTCCCCGGCTCAGCGCAGCAGCTTCTTGATCCCGCCGATGGCCAGGGTGTTGCCCGGGCGCAGCAGCGGGGCGAGCAGGCCGAGCGGCAGGCCGCGGCCCTTCAGCGGAGAGAGGGCCATCGTCCACGTGAGGTCGGTGCCGCGGTCCGTCGGCGTCAGCAGGAAGTCCTCGACCAGGGCGTCGGCGACCTTGCGGCTCTGCCCGACCACGCGGAACGTCGCCCGCCGGTCGACGTCCCAGCGGTAGAACTCCTCGTCGACCGTGACGAAGCGGCCGAGCCGGAGGCGACGGATCGAGCCGACGTCGTGCGGGCGCGGCGAGCGCCACTCGAGCTGGTCGATCAGCGGCAGCCAGGACCACATCTCGTCGCTGCCCAGGACCTCCCAGACCTGCGACGGGGTCGAGTCGAGCGAGACCGTGCTGCTGACGACGAGCGGCGCCTCCTGCAGGAAGGAGTCGTCGACGTGGCGGAGCGGGTAGGCCGGCATCGGCGGAGCATAGCCGCGGACCCCCGTCGGACCTCCCCGCGGGTAGGCCGGGGCGGCCCGGTGCTCAGAGCCAGCCGACCCGGCGCAGACGGCGGTAGAGCGCGCCGCAGACGGCGATCGTCACGAGGA
>WLOB01000425.1 GCA_009699505.1 Actinomycetota bacterium
CCCTCACCGGTGAGGGCGTTATCCTCGTCATCGAGATCAAGCGCTCCGGCCACGTCGTGACCCGGGACGACCTGCATCGACTGGAGAAGTACGCCGACCGTCTCCGGCTCGGCTACCCCAACATTGAGATGGTCTTCATCAGCGGCGGCGAGTTCGAGATCCCCGAGAAGACCATCAACCAGGAGATCCGGCTCTTGAGATGGTCTGAGGTCCACCGCCGAACCGCCGGCTACTACGAGCACTACCGCGCCGTCCTTACTGGCGACGTCGCCGACCCGTCGTTCGGGCGAAAGGAGGAGGAGCTCCGGATCAACGCGCAGGTCCTCGCAGAGGGGAGCTACCGGCAGAAGGGCGCCGACAAGCCCCCGATCGGGCCTCAGGACACCGGCTACCCGCTCCCGCTCCCGCCCGCCGCGCTGCCGCCCGCGCCCGACGGGGCGGCGCCGGCGTGACCGGCCCGCGGGAAGCCCCCGAGGCGGACGAGCTCGTGCTGTTCGACGAGCAGGTCCCGGTCAGCAGCGCCGGCGGCGAGTCCGAAGAGGACGTCGTGTCGCGGCTCGGCGCCGCCAGGGCAAACGTGTCGGCGACCGACTGGACCGTCGAGACGCTCTTGAGCCAGCTCCGGAAAGGCCGGATCGACCTGTCGCCGCGGTTCCAGCGCCGCGCCGCGTGGGTCAACCCGACGAAGAGCAGGTTCATCGAGTCGGTGATCCTGAACTACCCGATCCCGCAGATCGTCCTCGCGGAGAAGCAGGGTCAGCCGGGGCACTTCTTCGTCATCGACGGGAAGCAGCGGCTCCTGGCCCTGCGGCAGTTCTTCGCGACGGCCGCCGACGACCCCGACTTCTCGTCGTACCGCCTCAGCGGCCTGACGATCCTGACCGACCTCAAGGGGATGGGGCTGGCGCGGCTCCAGACCGACCGTCCCGACCTCGTCGCCCAGCTAGAGAATCACACGATCCGGACCGTCGCGATCCGGAACTGGGGCAGCGAGGAGTTCCTGTACACCCTATTCTTGCGCCTGAACACGGGAAGCGTCCCGCTGTCGCCGCAGGAGCTCCGCCAGGCCCTCGTCCCGGGGCCGTTCGTCGACTGGGCGGACGAGGCGAGCGGTGCGAGCCCGGGGCTGCGGCTCCTGCTCGGCAACGACGGCCCGGACCGCAGGATGGTCGACGCCGAGCTCCTCGTCCGTCACATCGGGCTGGCGACCGCCCGCATCCCCTACGGCGGGAACCTCAAGGACTTCCTCGACAAGACCTGCGGGGCGTTCAACGCGGACTGGCAGACGGAGGCCGCCGGTCTCGCGGGCCGGCTGGTCGACCTGGAAGGCGCGATTGGGACGGCCCTGGCGATCTTCGGCGACGACGGCGTCTGCCGTAAGTGGAACGGCAAGCGGTACGAACGAGCGCTGAATCGGGCCGTGTTCGACGTCCAGATGCACTTCTTTGCCTACCCGGACGTGCGGGACCGGGCCGTCGAGGCGGGGCCTGCCGTCGCGGCGGCGTTCCGGTCCCTATGCCAGGACGATCCGGGCTTCCTTCGGGCGATCACGACGACGACGAAGAGCAGCGCCGCGTTCAGGGACCGGTTCGACGGCTGGCGCACCGCGCTCGCGGCGGTGATCGGGGAGCTGCCCCCGCTCCCGCCGTCCCTCACCGCCGCGCCGGCGTGACGCAGCCCCTCGCGGGGCTGATCGCCGACTTGACGGCGCAGCTCAGCCCGGTCGTCGACGAGACCCTTCCGCTGGACCCGCAGACCAAGGTCCTGGTCCGCGCCTACGTCGTCCTCGCCCACGCCGAGTTCGAGAACCACGTCGAGACGCTCTGCACGGCACGGGCGCAGGCAATCAGGACGGCGGCGGCGGGCGGGGTCTGCCACCCGGGGCTGATCGCGCTGGTCCTGCGGTACGCCGACGACATCAAGGGACAGCGCGTTTCACCGGGCGACGTCGCGAAGGTCGCCGCGACCGCGGCCGGGCTGTACGGGGGCCTGGTCCGAGCGAACAATGGGATCAAGAGGTCCGACCTGGAGGCCCTGATCGCGCCGCTCGGCGTCACGGCGGACGCCCTCGCCGCGGACGCCGGGGAGTTCGCCGACGCCGCGGAGGCGCTCGCCGCGCTGCGGGGGCCCGCGGCGCACGTCGGCGACGCGGGGTTCGAGCACGACGTGTACCCGTCGAACGCGAGGGACGCCGTCAAGCTGGTCCTGTCGAGGCTCGCCGCGTTCGAGGCCCTGCTCGCGCTGCCGTAGCGGCGGCGAAGCCCCCGCCAGGGGCTCAGGAGCGGGAGGGACGCCCGTCGCGCTCGCGCGGCGGGTCGGACGGCGGGGCCGCGAGCGCGTCGGTCATGTCGATCCGCAGCTCCCGCAGGCGGAGAAGAACCGCCTGGTCGTCCTTGGGCAGGCTGCCGGGTGTGCCTTGGAGCTCCGCGATGGCCTTCGCGACGACGCCGAGGCAGATCTCCGCCCCTTGCTCGTAGCCGTCTAGCCACACGTCGTCGAGCCTGTCCTGGCCGCGCGACTGCACGTCCCGGACGAAGTCGTTCCAGCGACCCGTCACTGCCACCTCCGTTGTCGGGCACGAGCGGCCTGCCGGGGGCGGGAGGCCCGAGGCGAGGCCTGACGCACCCCGCTCACGGCTGCCCCAGTAGTTGGCCGCGCCCTACCGGGCATCGTTGGTCTCCTGCGCCGGCGCGACTAGCTCGACGAGGGCCCAGAGCCGGGCGAACAGCCAGTCGGCTTGGGCCTCGGTCTCCAGCGGGACCTGGCTGGTCTCGCTGTGCCGGATGGAGAAGGCGTTCCCGATGTTTGTCAGGGCGCGGGCCTCGGTCTTCAGGAGCGCGCGAAGGTCGGGGTGTGACGCGGCCCGATCGAGCAGCGCGGCGGCGCTGGTCTTCTTGTCGTCCGGGTCGATGATCGACTTAACGCGCTCCCACGCCGCCCAGAGGGCCTTGAGGGCCTCGGTCCGCTCGGCAGGGTCGGGGTCGAGGAACCGGCGGCGGGCCTGGGCGAGGAGATCGTCCAGGGTGTCATCGCCGGTCCTGCGGTCCCAGGCGTGGAGCCGCGCGGCGACGACCGCCGGGCCGGTCCGTTCGGCCTTGCCCGCGTCGGTGAGGCGCAAGGCGACGCCGTTGCGGCTCAGGACGTCGTTGGCGTCGGCGGCGAGCGACTTGAGGGCGGCGGGCCGGTTGTGATGGCGCAGGTGCGTGTGGCCCATGAACGTGTGGAAGTCAATCTGCTGCGGCGTCCAGACGTGCCGGGCGACCCATTCGAGCGCGTCCATAGCGACCGCGGTCGTCGGCGGCTCGTCGGACCGCAGCGGAAGGTCCAGGCCGGGGACGAGCGCGCCCCATTCGTCGAACATCACGCCCGTGTTGACGGCGTACGGCAGCGGCTTGTCGAGGCACATGAGCGGGTGGTCCTTGGCGAGGCTGCCGTCGTCGACGCGGCGGCGCATGAGCGCGCAAAGGCCGCGCCACGCACCCGGGTTGATGTCGGCGGACGGCGGCGGACCGGCCGGGTTGCCTTCCCGGTCGGAGAAGAGGGAGGTCACGTCTCGTGGTAGCACGGATGGGCGGTCACGGGGGGCCGCGCTTGCCGTCCTGGGCAGGCCCGTAGCCTCATTGGTCCAGCGGATGAGCCGTTGAAGCTCCTCGGCTGACGTGTCGTAGAGCAGCCGCAGGGCGTGCCCGAGGACGTCTGCGCCGGCGAGGACGTCCCTCGAGATGAGGGCGTCGGCGTGGCTGCCCTCGTTGCCGATGCACTTCACCGCCATGAGGGCGTCGCCCGCAGGCGTGTTGGTCCTGCGGAACTCCTCGATCCGTC
>WLOB01000426.1 GCA_009699505.1 Actinomycetota bacterium
CGATCGCGATCGCGGCGGGGAAGGCGGCGAGGACGAATGCGAGCTTCGCGGCGGTGCGCCCGTCGGGGTCCTTCACGAACCGGGGAGCCGTGGCCTGCACGATGCCGTAGCCGATGGTCCAGACGGCCATGAAGATCCCGACCTGCCAGAACGACCAGCCCATCACGGTCCGCAGATACACGGGGAGCCCGACGACGAACCAGACGTCACGCGACGCGAAGAGAAAGATTCGCGCGCCGGCCAGGAGGTTCACCGACCGGTTGTTGGAGAACATCTGCCGGAACTTCGCCGACGCGTCCGGCGTCCCGAGGTCGCCGCGCATGAAGATCAACGTCCCCGCGAGGCCGGCCGCGACGAGGCCGGCGATGCATCCCAGCGCGGCTTGGAAGCCGATGACGGTGAGGAGCAGGCCGCCGAGGAAGAAGCCGACGCCCTTGAGCGCGTTCTTGGAGCCGGTGAGGATCGCCACCCACTTGTAGAGCGCGCCCGGGGTGTCCTGTGGGACGACGAGCTTCACCGCGCTCTTGGACGACATCTTCGTCAGGTCCTTCGCGATGCCGGAGAGCGCCTGCGCGACCATGACGTAGGCGACGACGAGCCACGACTCCGGCACGAGGGCGAGCATCGCCAGCGCCGCGAGTTGGAAGGTCAGCCCGCCGAGCAGCGTCGATTTGAGTCCCCAGCGGGCGGCGATGTAGCCGCCGACGAGGTTGGTGATGATCCCGAAGACCTCGTAGAAGAGGAAGAGCGACGCGACCTGCAGCGGGCTGTAGCCGAGCTCGTAGAAGTAGAAGAGGACGAGGACGCGGATCGCGCCGTCGGCGATCGTGTCGGCCCAGTAGGCGCCGGTGACGACGGCGTAGTTGCGCAGATCACCCCCGCGCTGCTCGGCGGCCACGTCCGGGGTGCTCACGCCGCAGGCTCCAGGGAGGCGGCGACCTGGCCGGCGAGCTCGACCCAGCGGTTGACGTAGCCCCACTCGTTGTCGTACCAGGCGAGGACCTTCACCTGCGTCCCGTCGGTGACCATCGTCGACGGCGCATCGACGATCCCGGAACGTGGGTCGTCCTTGAAGTCCACGGACACCAGCGGCCGCGTCTCGTAGCCGAGGATGCCTTTGAGCGGGCCGTCAGCGGCGGTGCGAAGCAGCTCGTTGACCTCGTCGACGGTCGTCTCGCGGGCGACCTCGAAGACCGCGTCGGTGAGCGAGGCGTTCAGGAGCGGCACCCGGATCGCGACGCCGTCCAGGCGGCCCTGCAGCTCGGGGAAGATCAGGCCGATCGCCGTCGCCGACCCCGTGGTCGTCGGGATCAGCGATAGCCCGGCCGCCCTGGCGCGCCGAAGGTCCTTGTGCGGCGCGTCGACGAGCGTCTGGGTGTTGGTCAGGTCATGCAGCGTCGTGATCGACCCGCGCAGGATCCCCAGGCCTTCGTGGAGCACCTTGACGACGGGCGCCAGGCAGTTGGTCGTGCACGACGCGGCGGTGAGGACGTCGTGGGTGGCTGGGTCGTAGAGGTGGTCGTTGACGCCGACGACGACGTTCAGCGCGCCGCCGTCCTTGACGGGCGCGGCGACGATGACCTTCTGGACGCCGCGATCGAAGTAGGGGGCCAGCGTGGTCTGGGTCTTGAACTTGCCGGTGCCCTCGAGGACGAGGTCGACGCCGAGCTCTTCCCACGGCACCGCGGCCGGCGTCGCATGGGAGCTGTAGCTGAGCGCCCGTCCGTCGATCGTGACGGTGTCGCCGTCGGCGGTGATGTCGCGCTGCCAGCGGCCGTGGACGGAGTCGAACTCGAGGAGGTGCGCGGCGCACGCGGCGTCGCCGGCGATCTCGTTGACGTGCACGAACTCGAGGTCCGTCCGGTTCCAGCCGGCGCGCAGGGCTAGGCGCCCCATGCGCCCGAAGCCGTTGATGCCGACGCGGATGGTCATGCGCAGTTCCCGGCGGTGAGGCACTCGGTGACGTCGCGGTGCGCGATGGTCATGACGTGGCCGCGGACGGTCGCGTCGTCGTAGCCGGCGAGGACCTGGTCCGAGCACGCCCGGATCTGCTGCTCGGAGAACCGGTCGCCGAGGTCCTCACGGACCGCCGGGAGCAGCCGCTCGAGGCGCAGCTGGTGGGCGGTGCGGTCGAGGTAGATGTCCTGCAGGTGCTCGGCCAGGAGGTCCTTGACGTGCTGCTCGATCTGGTCGCGGATCTCGCGGACCCGTTCGATCGGGAGCGTGGAGGGGTCCTGCACGTCCCACTCTTGGACCATTGCGGGGACGAACGGGCAGGCGTCGCCGCAGCCCATCGTCACGGCCCAGTCGGCGTGCAGCTGCATCTCGGTGGTCAGCTTCGTCGGCCTCTCCTGGGAGAGATCGATGCCGACCTCGGCCATCGCCTCGATGACGACGGGCCAGACGGCCTTGGCGGGCTGGGTGCCGGCGGACTCCGCCCGGACGTCGTCGGGGGCGAGGCGGTCGAAGAACGCCTGGGCGATCTGGGACCGGCCGGCGTTGTGGTTGCAGACGAACAGCACGTGGCGCATGAAGGGGTCCTCGGTGGTGGGGATCAGACGGGGCGGGGGTCGGCTCGCGGCGCCGGCGGATCGCCGCGACGCGCCGCGGCCTCCTCGGCCGGGTACCAATGGCGGCGGATCCAGAGCGCGACGTAGACCAGGCCGACAAGCACCGGCACCTCGATCAACGGACCAACGACGCCCGCGAGCGCCTGGCCGGAGGTGGCGCCGAAGACGCCGATGGCCACGGCGATCGCGAGCTCGAAGTTGTTGCCCGCCGCGGTGAACGCCAGCGACGCGGTCCGGGCGTAGGTCGCGCCGATGAGGCGGCCGGCGAGCAGTCCGGCGGAGAACATGAGCGCGAAGTAGACGAGCAGCGGCAGCGCGATCCGGGCGACGTCCAGCGGCTCGGACGTGATCGCGTCGCCCTGGATCGCGAAGAGCATCACGATCGTGAACAGCAGCCCGTAGAGCGCGAACGGCCCGATCCTTGGCAAAAAGCGCGTCTCGTATGCCTCCTCCCCCATGCGGCGCACCCCGAGGTAGCGGGTCAGCGCGCCGGCGACGAGGGGGATGCCGAGGAAGATCAGGACGGTGCGGGCGACCTCCCAGATGCCGATCGAGAACCCCTGGCTGTCGAGGCCCAGGAGGTCGGGGAGGGCGGTGAGGTAGAACCAGCCCAGGACGCTGTAAGCGACGATCTGAAAGACGGAGTTGATCGCCACCAAGAGCGCGGTGGACTCGCGATCCGCGCAGGAGAGGTCCGACCAGATCAGGACCATCGCGATGCAGCGCGCGAGACCGACGATGATCAGGCCGGTCCGGAACTCGGGCTGGTCCGCGAGGAAGATCCACGCCAGGGCGAACATCAGCGCCGGCCCGACCACCCAGTTCAAGACCAGGGACGCGCCGAGCAGCTTGGCGGTCTCCGGGGAGCGGTCTCGGGCGACGTCGCCGTAGCGGACCTTCGCCAGCACCGGATACATCATCAAGAGCAGCCCGAGCGCAATCGGCAGCGACACGGTGCCGATGCGGAGCTTGTCGAGGCCGTCGTTGATCGACGGGATCGCCGCGCCGAGGCCGAGCCCGATGGCCATCGCCAGCAGGATCCAGACGGGCAGGAAGCGGTCCAGCGTCGATAGGCGCTGCAGGACCGGTCGGTCCGCCGACGCGGTCGGTTCGGTGACGGTGGCCATGCCCCGCACCGTATCTAGTGACGAAAGTCGATGCAATCGACAAACGTGACTTCTTTGTGTAGCTTGCTGTTTCGATGAACGTCGATCTGCAGCTCGAGCCGAAGACCAAGCGCGCCG
>WLOB01000427.1 GCA_009699505.1 Actinomycetota bacterium
ATCGGCGAGCGGGGCCGCGCGCCCGGCCGCTTCTACACATACGGCGGCGACCCGCGGAAGAACGGCACCGGCGCCCCGGTCACCACGCCGAAGCCGTCCTGAGCGGCGCGTCGTGGCCCCCGGTCCGCCCGTCGGCGGGCCGGGGGACCGGCGGGGCTCAGTCGTCCCCGTCGTCGTCCCGGTCGTCCCGGTCGTCGCGATCGTCCCGGTCGACGTCCGTGTCGACGATGCGGCCGTCGGCACGGTCGACGGTCACCGTGCGCTCGGCGCCGCCGGCGGTCCGCAGACGGACCTCCCAGCTCGGGCGGTCGTCGTCGTCCTCGCCGCGCACGCCGCCGATCCGGCGCTCGCCGGGGTAGCGGTCCCGCGCGATCCGCACGGCCTCGGACCGGCTCGTCGAGCCGGCCGGCGTGCCGCTCGCCGTCGCGGCCGACGTCTCCGTGGTCGTCGCGGGCGCGGCCGCCGTCGTCGCCGGCGCGGCCCCGACGGTCACGGTCTCCGCCGGCGCCTGGACGACGGTCGTCGTGCCGCCGTCGTCACCCCCGCAGGCGGCGAGTCCGAGGGAGGCCAGCGCGGCGACGGCGAGCGTCGGGAGCGTGGTCGAGCGGGGGGTCAGGTGCACCGCGGGCTCGTAACCAGGGGGTGTCGCGCAAAACCTAAAGTGCGCGCGGACGCGCCAGATCACGGCCCTCGGCGGGCTCCCGGCGGACGGACGTCCGGCCGTTTCGGAACGACCGTCCGACCCTCTCAGGTTCACCCGGACCCGGCCGATGACCCGGTCCGATGAAGGCAGCCAGCGGAATCGGAATCGGCGTCGCCATCGTGGCCATCCTCGGTGGCGCGGTGGTCGAGGGCACCCAGCTCGGGATCCTCATGAACATCCCCGCGCTGATGATCGTGCTGGGCGGGACCGCCGGCGTGACGCTCGCCGCGGTCGGCATGGAGACGTTCCTCGCCATGCCGAAGCTCCTGATCCGCGCGACCTCCTCCGCCGGGCCCGACCTCGCCGGGCGCGCCCGCGAGCTCGTCGGCTTCGCCGAGCAGGCCCGCCGCGACGGCCTCCTGTCCCTGGAGTCCTCCGTCGGCACCGTCGACGACGCGTACTGCCGGCGCGGCCTGCAGCTCGTGGTCGACGGCACCGAGGCCGGCGCGGTCCGCGACGTGATGGAGGGCGAGATCGACGCCATGGCCGCCCGTCACGCGGTCGGCTCCGGGGCGTTCGAGAAGGCCGGCGGCTACGCGCCGACCATCGGCATCCTCGGCGCGGTCTTCGGCCTCATGCACGCCCTGGGCTACCTCGACCAGCCCGACAAGCTCGGCCCGGCCATCGCCGGCGCGTTCGTCGCGACCCTCCTGGGCGTCGGCGTCGCGAACATCGTGATGCTGCCCATCGGCAACCGCCTCCAGGCGCTGTCGGCCGCGGAGCAGGGTCTCCGCGAGATGACGATGGAGGGCGTCCTGGCGATCCAGGCCGGGGAGAACCCGCGGATCGTCTCGGAGCGCCTGCAGACCTTCGTGCCCCCGGCCGAGCGGGCCGGCCTGCAGGACGAGGGCGACGGCGGCGGCGCCGCGACGCCGATCGACGAGGCGCGCCGGCGCAAGGCCGCATGAGCGGCTCCGGACGCCGGTCCCGCAGGGGCGGGGGCGACCACGGCGCGGCCGGCCACGAGCGCTGGCTCCTGACCTGGGCCGACCTCCTGACCCTGCTGCTCGCCCTCTTCATCGTCATGTACGCCGCGTCCGTCGTGGACAAGCGCAAGGCCGCCGACATCTCCCGCTCCCTGCAGGAGGCGTTCGCCGGCAAGGTCCTCCGCGGCGGCGGGTCGATCCGCGAGGAGTCGACCGCCGACAAGACGGAGGCGCCCGTCGAGACGCTGGCCGCGATCGCGCCGCTGACCCCGCGCGTCGCGGACGAGCAGCGCCTGACGCCGGACCGCCGCGCCGCGGCGGCCGCGCGGGTGGAGGAGCAGGAGCTCGCCGCGCTCAAGCGCCGGCTCGACGCCGTCATCGCCCAGAAGCGCCTCGGCGCCGAGGTGCAGACGAGCGTGGAGCGCAAGGGGCTCGTGATCCGCGTCATCACCGACGACGTGCTCTTCCCGTCCGGCTCCGCCGCGATGTCGTCCCACGGCACCGAGCTCCTCGGCGAGCTGCGCGGGGTGCTGCAGGTCGACCGGGAGCACCCCATCGCCGTCGACGGCCACACGGACTCCCAGCCCATCTCCACGCCGCGCTTCCCGGACAACTGGGAGCTCTCCACGGCGCGCGCCACGAGCGTCGTGCGGGGCCTCGCCGGCCCCGCGCTCGCCCCGTCGCGCTTCTCCGCCACCGGCCACGCGGCCGAGCAGCCGCGCAGCTCGAACGCCTCCGACGCGGGCCGGCGCGCGAACCGCCGCGTCGAGATCTCGCTGACCCGGCTGCACGCCAGGTCCTGACCCCCGTCCCCGACCCCCCACCCGTCCCGTGCCGAAGAACAAGCTCATCGCCATCGCCGTCGTCGCCCTCATCGGGGTCTTCGGCGTCTACAAGTTCGTGCTCGCCCCGCCCGCACCCGCGGGCGCGAAGCCCAAGGTGCCCGGGGTCGTCTACGTCCTGCCGAAGGAGTTCCTCGTGAACCTCTCCGACGGCCGCTACGCCAAGTTCTCCGTCGCCATGGTCCTCGACCACGCCCCGGAGCCCGGCCACGGCGAGTCGCCGCCCGAGGGCTACGGCGTGATGCCGGAGGAGGCCGTCGTCCGCGACGCCGTCACGGACGTCCTGGGCGCCAGCACCGGCGAGCAGCTCTCGAGCGCCGCGGGCCGCGAGAAGGTCAAGAAGCAGCTCAAGCGGCGCCTGAAGCAGCGGACGGACCTGCACGTCGAGGACGTCCTCCTGCCCGACATCACGGTCCAGTAGGTGCCTGCGATGTCCGAGGGCGAGTGGACCGCGAGCGAGGAGCTCGTGCCGGGACCGGATCCCGCGGCGACGCACGGCGGGGGAGACCTCTCCCGGCTGCACGACGTGCCGATCGAGCTGTCCGTCGAGATCGGGCGGACCGTGATGACGCTCGGCCAGGCGCTGCGCCTGGGTCCGGGCTCGATCGTCGAGCTGCGCCGCCTGGCCGGCGAGCCCGTCGACCTGCTCGCGGGCGGCAAGCCGATCGCGCACGGCGAGGTCGTGGTGGTCGACGAGGAGTTCGCTCTGCGGATCACCGAGATGATCCCGGCCGGCGGTGCGGCGGCGAAGGCCGCGGACGGCGCCGGCGACGCGGTGGGGGCCGAGGTCGCATGACGGGCGCGATGAGCCAGGAGGCGATCTCGGCGCTCGTCGAGGCCGCGCGCGAGGGCTCCATCGACGACACCCCGGTCCTGCCGACGCGGCGGGCCCGGCGGCTGCGGCGGATGGACTTCACCCGTCCGACGAAGTTCTCCAACGACCAGGAGCGCCGCACCCGGCGGGCGATGGAGACGTTCTGCCGCTCCGCGTCGACGCGGCTGTCGGCCGAGCTGCGCGCCCAGGTCGAGTTCGAGGTCATCGACCTGGACCAGCTCGGCTGGGCGGCCGCCCACGCCGCGCTGCCGGGCGACGCGATCGGCGTCACGCTCGCGGCCGGCGCGGGCCGCCGGTTCCTGCTGACCGCGGAGCAGCCCTTCGTGCTGACGGCCGTCGAGCTGCTGCTCGGCGGCTCGACGGAGACCGCCGCGGCCGCGCGGCGCCTGGGCGACATCGACTGGGCGCTCTCCACGCTGCTCTTCGAGCACCTCGTCTCGCAGCTCGGCCCGGTGTGGGACGACCTCTGCGGCCTGCCGCTCGGGA
>WLOB01000428.1 GCA_009699505.1 Actinomycetota bacterium
CGTCCTTCGCCGGCTCCGGCAGCCAGGTCAGCCTCGCGGCCTACGGGACGTACGCCGACCGCGGTGGACCGCCCGGCATCCTCGGCGCGTTCCCGGCGGCGACCGTCGCCAACGAGCAGGCCCGCCCCGGCGACGAGGCCCCCGCCACGCGCACGACGGTCCGGGGCGACGGCCGCTACGCGTACCAGGCGGGCACGTCCATGGCCACGCCGATGGTGGCCGGCGTCGCCGCGCTCATGCGCGGGGCCAACCCGGCGCTCGGCTCGACCGCGATCGCCCGGATCCTCAAGGCGACCGCCCGGCGCGGCGGCGGCTGGACGTCCGCGCTCGGCTGGGGGGTCGTCGACGCGCGGGCGGCCGTCGACACCGCGCGCCGCGTCGACCTGCGCGCCCCGTCCGCGACGTTCGGGACGACCCCGGGGGACGTGCGGACCCCGACCGTCGAGCTCTCGTGGCGCGGGACGGACCGCTCGCCCGCGCCGCTGGTCCCCTCGGGACTGCGGACGGTCGAGCTGTGGCGCAGCGTCGACGGCGGGCGCTTCGCCCTCGTCGAGCGGGGTCGCCGCGGCGCGACCGTCGAGGTGCCGCGTGGGACCGTCCGCTACGTCCTGCGCGCCGTCGACCGGGCCGGGAACCGGGCGAGGCTCGCGACGAAGCGCGCGCTCGTCCTCACCCGACGCTGAGGCGCTCCGCGGCGACGGCGGTCGCCAGCTCGTCGAGCCGCGCGATCTCGGCGGCGATCCCGTCGGCGATCAGCTTGAGGTCCGGCAGCGCGTCGTGGTCGCCGATCAGGCCGAAGTTCACGGCCCCGTCGTAGGAGAGGATCGCGATGGCCAGCGCGTGGTCCTGCGGCAGGAAGGCGATCGGGAACGCGCGCTCCATCCGCCGGCCGCGGAAGTAGAGCGGGAACTGCGGGCCCGGCACGTTCGTCACGAGCAGGTTGAACAGCCGCGTGGAGAACGTGAGGCGCGAGGCCTGGGCGAGGATCGTCGGCGGTGCGAAGTTCTGGACGTCGGAGATCGCCTGGGCCCCGAGGGCCTGCTTGCTCTCCTTGAGGTCCTTCATCGCCTCGCGGATCAGCGTCAGGCGCTGCACCGGGTCGTCGACGTAGACCGGCAGCGGGCCGCGCATCGCGGTCAGGCGGTTGCCGAGCTGGCCCTGCTCGTCCTTCTGGCGCGTGGAGACCGGGACGAGCGCCCGGAGCTCGAGGCCCTCCGTCCGCACGCCGCGGCTGCGCAGCCACTCCCGCAGCGACGCGGTGACGACCGCCAGGACGACGTCGTTGACCGTGCCGCCGAACGCGTCCTTGATCCGCTTGAACGTGGCGAGGTCGCCCTCGACGGCGCGGTAGCGGCGGTGCGGGCCGATCGCGACGTTCAGCGGCGTGGCGGGGGCGGGGTTCAGGAGCGCCCAGGCCATCTCGCCGACGCCCTCGCCGACCTCGCGCGCCCGGGAGATCGCGGCCTTCGGGCGGGTGAGCGCCTCGACCGCGCGTGTCGCGCCGACGACGCCGGCCCGCGCCGCGCCCTTCACGCCGCCTGCGAGGAGCTCCGCGGTCGTCGGGACCGGGCGGGGCTGCCAGGCCTCGTCGGGGTGCGGGATCACCATCGGCTCGGGGCCGATGTCGAGCAGCGCGGTGGCGATGTCGATGCCGCTCAGCCCGTCGATCAGGGCGTGGTGCGTCTTCGAGATCATCGCCCAGCGGTCCGTCTCGATCCCCTCGATGATCCAGAGCTCCCAGAGGGGCTTCGACCGGTCCAGGCGCTGGGAGAAGATCTGCGCGGTCGCCTCGCGCAGCTGGTCGCGCTTGCCGGGGGCGGGCAGCGCGGTGCGGCGCACGTGGTACTCGAGGTTGAACGCCGGGTCGTCGATCCAGACCGGGTTGCCCGAGCCCAGAGGGGCGTGCTCGAGGCGCTGGCGGTAGCGGGGCAGCAGGTGCAGGCGGCCGCGGATCGTCTCGAGGACCTCCGTGAACGGCGGGGGCGGGCCCTCGAACACCGTCAGACCACCGATGTGCATGTGCGAGGCGGGCCCCTCCTGGTGGAGGAAGCCGGCGTCGACGGCCGTGAGCCGGTCGGAGCGCTGCTGGGCCATGGGATGGGTCCTCCGTCGTCGGGCTGCCGCGGGCCGGCCGCGCGCACGCCGCGTCCGGGACCGCCGGCGCCCACCCTACCCGCGGGGTGCGTCCGCGTCATCGACGGCGCCGGCTCCCGTAGGGTCCCGGCCGATGCCCGACCGCCTCCCCATCCGGCGCGCGGTGCGCCTCGCCGGCGGTGCCGGACTCGCGGCGCTGCTCCTCGTCGTCCTCGTCCTCGTGGCGACGGGGGACGACCCCGGGGCGACGCGGTCGGCCGCCGCGACGACCGGGCCGGCCGCTCCGGCCGGCGCGCGGGCGACGTCCGGCGCCGCCCTCGACGCCGCGCTGCGTGCCGCCCGCCGGCCCGACCGCGCGGTCCCGTCCGCCCGGACCCGCCGCTTCGACGCGGACCGCGCCCTGCGCCTCGTCCGGCTGCAGGTCGCCGCCGGCCCGCGCCCCGCCGGGTCCGCCGCCCTCGCCCGGGTGCGCCGGCAGCTCGTGCGCCGGCTGCCGCGGGCCCGGGAGGAGGCCGTCGCGGGCCATCCGGGCCTCGTCAACGTCGTCGGCCGGATCCCCGGCCGGGCGCCCGCGATCGTCCTGGCGGCGCACTACGACACGCAGCTGCGCCCGGAGGGCTTCGTCGGTGCGAACGACTCCGCCGCCGGCACCGCCGCGGTCCTCGAGGCGGCCCGCGCCCTCGCCCGCCAGGAGCGCCCCGCCGGGGCCCGGGAGGTGCGCTTCGTCCTCTTCGACGGCGAGGAGCTGCCCGTCGGGGGCTCGGAGGACGCGTTCGCCCGGGACGGCCTGCGGGGCTCCCGCGCCTACGCCGCGGCCCACGCCGACGAGGTCGGGGCGCTCGTCCTGGCGGACTACGTCGCGGGCCGCGGGCTGCGCCTGCCGCGCGAGCTCGGCTCGGACCCCGGGCTCTGGGGCCGCGTCCGCGCCGCCGCGACCCGGGTGGGCGTCGGCCGGGTGTTCGCCGGCACGGGCGTCGGGATCATCGACGACCACCTGCCGTTCGTGCAGGCCGGCGTGCCCGCGGTGGACCTCATCGACTGGGACTACCCCCAGAAGAACACCGGCCGCGACACGCTCGACCGGCTCTCGGCGGGCGCCATGGACGCCACGGGCGAGACGCTCGTGGAGTGGGCGGCCACGGAGCGCCGCCGCTGAGGCGCACCGGCAGGGCGGTGCGCGCCACCCTGCGTGCGCCATCTCCTACTCCGTGGGTCGGGAATCGGTGTCGGCGGAGGGCCGCGGCAGCTACCATGGAGGAGTGAGCTCGCTCCCCACCCCGGACACCGTCCTGCTCGCCCGCCCGCGCGGCTTCTGCGCCGGCGTGGACCGGGCCGTCGTCACGGTCGAGCGCGCGCTGGACCTCTACGGCCCGCCGGTCTACGTGCGCAAGGAGATCGTCCACAACAAGCACGTCGTGGAGAGCCTGCGCGCCCGTGGCGCCGTCTTCGTCGACGAGCTCACGGACGAGGTCCCGGCCGGCGCGATCACGGTCTTCAGCGCCCACGGCGTCAGCCCGGCGGTCCACGAGGACGCCGCGCAGCGCGGCCTGAAGACGATCGACGCGACCTGTCCACTCGTCACGAAGGTCCACCGCGAGGCGGTCAAGTTCGCGGAGGAGGGCTACCAGATGATCCTCATCGGCCACGCGGGCCACGAGGAGGTCGAGGGCACGATGGGCGAGGCGCCCGACCACATC
>WLOB01000429.1 GCA_009699505.1 Actinomycetota bacterium
AAGGCAAGTTCCCGATATACTATCAGCTTCATTTAATGGATCTTCTACATTCCAGTATTTTAATTCTATTGTTGATCCCAACTTTGTAACAGCTACGTAGTATAGTTTATTTAAGCTTAATGCAACGTGTGTTTGCAGCGAAAATATATTATTACTTCCACCATCTCTCTCAAAGCGCAATTCTCCAGTATTAGTTATTATTAATCTATATGGTGCTTTGTTTGGTACTAGTTGTGAGTGTATGTTTCCATTTTCATCTACCTTTAATTCCTCAACAGGTCCTTGTTTTTCTATCAAGATAGATCCTGATGTGTGAGTTGATAATTGAGTAGGTTTTATCATCATACTAATAGAAAAGTCTCCATTTTCAAAGTTGTATTTTTGACTGTAATCTGGTACTACACTTGGTTTAATTTCTATACTTGAGCTTAATGATGAAGTGAACATCATTGATGCACCCATTAAATCGATAGGTAGTGCAAATCTTGATGGGTCTTTGTATGGAAAACTAACACTTACGTTTTTATAAAGTGCATCCATTAACCATAACCCTCTGTTGAAGCTTCCTGTAATGTTGATTGGTCCTACATCTATATATTTATATAGCTCATCTAGTGGCCATTCACCAACTAACGTTTTTGTTACTGAGGATGAATAATTTGTACTTACATCCCCTACTGTTTCTTCCCAGTTATTTTTGTATGGATTAGTGTCACTACTAGATATGTAAAGATTGCCAAAACTATCATCTAATATTGTCCATCCACTCACTCTATACAGACTATTATTATCATCTTTAGCTATTGAAGAACTAAACAGTATTTTAACAGATCCAGGTAGTATTGCTTCACCAAATCTTGATTGTGGCATACTAACAATATAAGCTTGATCTTCTAAAAGTCTAACCTGTTTGTTTATATTGCCACTTCCAAAAGAAGCTTTATTGTTAGTATAAAAATCTCTATAATACAAATGATCAATTGATCTGTGAACTACCCTTTGAAATTTATTATTAACTGTCTTATATTCGCTAGTTTCAAAATATGAGTTACCTTGATCAAAATTATCATTAAGTACATCATTCAATAAGTAATTTGGTATTGGACTGTAATCAGCTTTGTATATGCTATATATCGATCCAGTGTTTGATCCACTAGGAATGGTTTCAGCCCATAACTTATAGGTACGAAAAGGTGTTATTCTTACGTCTGATTGATCTAAACTCTTAAATACTCCTGCCATTTTATATAAATATGTGTAAAATAAGAAACCCTCCAATTACTGAAGGGCTTCTGGCCTAGTGATACTATCAAAAGGGGGGTTCTTTAGAAATCTAATTTCACTTTAATCAAAGCTTCACGATTGAAACTCTTTAATAGAGGTTTGCTTAACTTAGCAACTGCTACTAAACGGTTTCTATCATCATACATTCCAATAGTTGAAATGTAAACGCTTGGGTTACGTAACATACTTGAGTGTAGGAAAGTTCCTGTACTACCAGTTACAAAGGTTGGATTGTTTGAGAAATTAAATTGCTTATTCGTAACACGTACAAAGTAGTGTGTGGATGTAACTTTTTCTTCGCTTCTTGCTGCAAAGTAACCAGATGCTGATACTCTTAAAGACATCGTCACATGATTACGAGCTTGAACTGCTGAACCAGAGTTAATTGGCATACCTAAGTTGCTTCTCATTAAACCTGCATGAAATACTACTATACCTTGATCAGGGTAAAATAAACCATATTGTGTGTTTGATTGAGTTACCCCACCAGAACCACTATATACTCCATATACACGACCTGCTGCTGAAATACTTGGATCTTCTCCTGCTCCAGATGCATCAATAAATGTTGAATAGCTTGATGACCAAGTTGCTATAGTTCCTGCTGAACCACTACCAATTCTTAATTCCCAATTTCCTGGATCGATCTTTTGACGGAAACGAGCTCTTGATAAATTAATAGCTAAGATCTCATTAGAATCTGTAGTTCCAAAAGTAAATACATTATCAGTTGGTGGTAATAACATGTTTCTGTACTGAGAATAGATAGCACGAGATGGTGTATCATTTGCATTATTTCCAACTGTATTTGCATCACCTATTGAACCACTTCCTTGCTTATTGCCATATGCAATTGCAAATTGTACTGCTGCGTTTGCGTCAGTTTGTGGATTTCTATTATACACATTCATGTAATAATCACCTGATTGTGATAACTGTGATGATGCTGTAAAGAATCCAATACCAGTAGTGTTTGCTACATATGGATTAATGTTTTCAGACCAGATTGGTTGGGATATTGTTTGAATATCTCCAACTATAATATCATCTTGGGTGAAGTTTTTATATATTTCTGCCATTGTTTGGTTTATTATTGTATTTTGTTTTTATATTAAGCTAATGATATAGGTGTAGAATTAACTCCAATATCTTGTACTAAGAATCCTGAAGGATCAATTGTAATAGCTATTGTTTTAAATCCACCAGTTTCGTTTCCAATAATAGTCAATAAAGCACGTCTAATTGTAGTTGTGTTAGCTTGCGATTTTGGTTTCACAATAAACTTAGAACCAACTCTTACAATTGACTTACCAGCTGTAGTTACACTTGTAGTTTCATCATCAGCAAAACTAGTTGTTGAAATGTTATTCACATCCATAGTTGTGTTAGTGTTTGCAGCTACAGCACCATCAGGAGCTACTTCTAAAGAAGCAACAGTATCGTCAGATAACACTACTGTGTATCCCATTGTACTATTACCACCTGCTAAATTTAATGTTGCTGGTGTAACAGTTACTGCTTGTCTTAATGATGTAAAAGAAATTGATGTTGGTGATACACTAATAACAGGTATGCCAATTACATCCTTTGGTAATGTTACTAATTTATAACGAAGCATTTGTGTTTCATCAGGTAATGCCTCTAATATTGGCATATTCTCAATTACTGCTCCGTAATAGTTTGTTCCTAAGGTATGTGCTGGATTCCATAAATCATAATCGATTTCGTCATCACTTAATGCAAACTTTGTGATGTTTAATCTACCACCACTCGCTAATACTTCGCGACCTTTGTTTGTTAAAATTGCATCTACGGTAACCGCAGAATTATCTAAGTATCCCATTTGTTGTTGTTTTTATATATAAATATGCGTTAATTTGTAATTCTTATCTTATTTGTAAATTTCCTCGAACACTTGGTTGAACTGATAGCTGTTTTCCTCCTCCAACTGTTACTTTTACTACTGGTCCTTTGTCAATTGTGTCAGGACTATCTACGTTAAAGTCAGCTGATGTCATTTTACATCCATCGTAACGAGCATTCCTCATACCATAACTATCATTTAAATGAAAATCTTGTACGTTTGCTCTATAATTTAAACATTCTACTTTAATGTTTTTAAACCAAAAAGAAACATCTGAAAAAGTAGCTACATAATCTACTTTTAAACTTAACCATGGACCATTTGCTTTTGTTACAATTGTTAATGTGGTAGGAGTAGATGATATTGTATAGGTGTTAGATAGTGTTGAAAATAAGTCTCCATAATACAATGTCATATTTGGATTAGAAGTTGAAGTATTAAAACCTACTGTTACAGTGATCTTGTAAATATAGTTATGTGTTTTAACGTCATCTGCTTTATAAAAGAAAGCTGGTATTTTTGCAAATGCTTGAGGTGATGAAAATCCTGATGCAATGACTGTGTGAAATAAGCCATATGTTGATGACAATGACCAGAAAGAAGTTGCATTATATACAGGATAAAACGTTGATAATGCTG
>WLOB01000043.1 GCA_009699505.1 Actinomycetota bacterium
CGTTCAGCGTCTTGATCCGCTTGCTCGACGTCTGGAAGTTCGTCAGGAGGCCCGGCGACCAGCGCTGGTTGACGTACGGCATGCGGGCGGCCTCGGCCGACTCGCGCACGGCGTCCTGGGCCTGGCGCTTCGTGCCGACGAAGAGGACCGTGCCCCCGCGCTGGGCGATGTCGGAGACGAAGGCCTGCGCCTGGGCGAGGAGGTCGACCGTCTGCAGCAGGTCGATGACGTGGATGCCGGAGTGCTCGCCGTGGATGAACCGCGCCATGCGCGGGTTCCAGCGGCGGGTCTGGTGTCCGAAGTGGACGCCAGCCTCGAGCAGGTCCTTGATGCCGATCTCGGCCATGAGTACTTCCCTTGGGTGCGGAGGAAACAGGATCCCGCTGGACCGGAGCGCGTTCCCGACGTGTCGGGCAGGGACGTTCCGGGGGAACCCGGCGGGGTAGGATTGGACGTGCGTTCGCGGGTCCGGGCGGACACGCGAACTCGGGACTTTACCCGGTGCGGGCGTCGGCGGCGGTGACGCCGGGACTCCCCCGCGCGACGCGCCCGGCCACGCCGCGGATCCGTGCGACCGCGCTGCGTCGCCGAGGGGCCCGGAGGCCTCAGGCGCCGCCGCGGGCGAGCTCGAGCGCCGCGGCCAGGTCGGCCGGCAGCGGCGAGCGCACCTCGACCGGCTCGCCGGTCATGGGATGCGTGAACGACAGCCGCGCGGCGTGGAGGAACTGCCGCCGGAGCCCGAGCGGGTGCGCGCCCGCCGGCCCCGCGGCGCCGCCGCCCGAGCGGCCGTACTCCGGGTCGCCGGCGACGGGCAGGCCGATGGCCTTGAGGTGCACGCGGATCTGGTGGGTGCGCCCCGTCTCGAGCGTGACGCGCAGGAGCGACGTGCGGGGCAGGGACTCCTCCAGCACGAAGTGCGTGACCGCCCGCCGGGGCGTGTCCGTGTCGAGCGAGTGCTTCGTCCGCACGTGGCGGTCGCGTCCGATCGGCGCGTCGATCGTCCCGGTGCGGGCGTCGGGCCGGCCGTCGACGAGGGCCAGGTACTCCCGGGTGACCTCGCGCTCGCGGATCGCCTCCTGCAGCGCGCGGTGCGCGGCCTCCTGCCGGGCGACGATCAGGAGGCCCGACGTCTCGCGGTCCAGGCGGTGGACGATGCCCGGGCGCTCCGCGTCGCCGCCCGGCGGCAGGTCGGCGGTGATCCGTCCGGCGACGGCGTCGACGAGGGTCGGCTCGTGGTGGCCGGCCCCGGGGTGCACGAGCAGGCCCGCGGGCTTGTCGACGACGAGCAGGTGCTCGTCCTCCCACAGGACGTCGACGTCCGGGGCGTCGTGGCGCACGGGGCCGACGGTCTGGACGAGCGACCCGAGCTCGACCTCGACGACCTGGCCCGCGCGGACCGCGTGGCGCTTCTGGGCGGGGTCGGCGGGCTCGCCGTCGATCCGCACCCCGCCCTCGGTGATGGCGCGCTGCGCCCGGGACCGGGATCCGCAGAGCTCGGCGAGGACGACGTCGAGCCGCGCGCCGTCCTGGTCGGCGGGGACGGTCAGGCTGCCGGTGCTCATCCGCGCTGGGCGCGGGTCTCGGGTCGGCCCTCGGCCGCCGTGGTCCGGCGGTTGTCGAGCTCGACGACGACCACGAGCAGGATCATCCCGCCGACGATCGCCATGTCCGCCAGGTTGAACGCGGGCCAGCGGGGCGGCTTGAGGAAGTCGATGACCGCGCCCTCGACGACGCGGTCCAGCACGTTGCCGATGGCGCCGCCCGCGAGCATGCCCGCCGCGAGCCAGGCCAGCTTGACCGTGCGGTTGCGCAGGAACCAGAAGGTGAGGGCGCTCAGCGCACCCACGACGAGCAGCCCGACGATCCAGGGCTGCCCGGAGAAGCTCGAGAACGCGACGCCCTCGTTGCGGACGTAGGTCAGGTCGAGGACCGGCAGGACCTCGATGCGCTCGCCCCGCTCGATCGAGCCGACGACGAGCCGCTTCGTGAGCTGGTCCAGGAGCAGGACGCCGGCCCCGACGGCCAGGACGCGCCGGAGCGCCAGGCTGCCGGCCCGCTGCTCGTCCCGGGTCGGGGTCCGCCGCTCAGCCGCGGACAAGGGACACCACGATGCCGCCGACGATCTGCAGGAGGAGGATCGCCACGATCGGCGAGAGGTCGAACGGCCCGAGCGGCGGGATGAACCGCCGGAAGAACGCGAGGTACGGCTCGACCGCGTCGTTGAAGAACTTGAAGATCGCGCTCGTCACCGCGTTGTACGGGACGCGCATCCCGGCGCTCTGCACGAGCGACAGCAGGATGTAGGCGATGATGCACAGCGTGTAGACCTGGATGAGCGCCTCGAGAAACGAGGCGACCTCCGTCCGGGCGCTGGCGAGGGCGATGGTGGTGCTCACGGGGATCATGCGACGTCGACCACGGCGTCGAAGGCGTCCTGGACGGCCTCGCGCAGTCCGCCGCGGTCGAGGGCGCGGAGCCCGCGGGCGGTCGAGCCGCCGGGCGAGGTCACGCCGCGGCGCACCGCGAGGGTGTCGTGGTCCTGGGCGCGCAGCAGGGCCGCGGACCCCTCGATGCCGGCGGCGACCATGCGCCCGGCGTCCGCCGGCGTCATGCCGTGCCGGACGGCGGCGTCGACGGTCGCCTCGGCGAACAAGCTGACGTAGGCGGGCAGGACGCCGAAGACGGCGGTCGCGCCGGCCATCTGCGCCTCGGGCAGCTCGACGACGGTGGCGCAGCGGCGCAGCAGCTCGAGGAGCTCGGCGCGGAGCGCGGTCTCCTCGTCGGAGGGGGTCGCGTCGGCCTCGATCGCCACGGCGACGACGCCCTTGCCGACGCCCGCCGGGGTGTTCGGCATGAGCCGGACCACGGGGCGGTCGGGGTAGGCCTCGCGCAGCTGCGCGACGGTCACGCCGCCGAGGATGGAGACGACGGCGCGGGCGCCGGCGGCGTCGCGCGCGGCGGACGCGAGCTGGCCGGGCTTGTGGCCCAGGACGACGACGTCGGCGCGCTCCGCGAGGGTCGCGGCGTCGGGCACCGCCTCGCCGCCGAGCTCGTCCGCGAGGGCCCGGGCGCGGTCGGCGACCGGGTCGAAGCAGAGCGCGGGCTCGCCGATGCCCCGCGCGAGCGCGGAGGCCATGTTGCCCGATCCGAGGAGTCCCAAGCGCATGTGTCGACCCAGAACGGTACCGGTCGGCGGGCCCGGACCCTCCGGACCCCGTGGGGCCCGTCCGGGACGGCCGGTCCCCTCCCCGGGTGGCCCGAGCCCCGCCGACCCCCGACGCGGTCCCGCCCCGAGACGCTCGGGACGGGGCCCGGTCCCCTCCCCGGGTGGCCCGAGCCCCGCCGACCCCCGGCGCGGTCCCACCCCGAGACGCTCGGGACGGGGCCCGGTCCCCTACGACTGGTTGAAGAAGCCCTTCTCGATCAGCTGCGCGCGTTCCTCCGCGGAGATCGAGACGTTGGCGGGGGTCAGCATGAACACCTTGTCGGCGATCCGCTGCATCCCGCCGTCCATGGCGTAGGTCAGGCCGGAGGCGAAGTCGATGAGCCGCTTCGAGAGGTCCGTGTCGGACGTCTGCAGGTTGATGACGACCGGGATGCCGTCCTTGAAGCGGTCGGCGATCTGCTGCGCGTCGTTGAACGACTTCGGCAGGACGAGGTGGACGCGGACGTCCCCGGCGGGTCCGCCGCCGTTGGCGGGCACGCGGGAGGGGCCGCCGACGGGGCGCAGGTGCGCGCCGCCGGAGCGGGCGGGACCGGCGTCCTCGTCGCTGAAGATGTCGTCGAAGTCCTCGCGCCGTCGGCGGGCGCGGTCGATCCTGCGCACGGGCGTGGGCTCCCTGACCGGTTCGCGAGCGCGTTCACGGCGGTCGTCGTACTCCGGTTCATCGTCGTAGGTGTCGTCGTACGGATCGCGCTCCTCAGCGAGAGCGAAGTACACGAGCACCTTGTGCCAAGCGTCGCGGAAGGCCATGACTGTCGGGTGATTCTCCCACGACGGGCCGGTTCCTCCCCCGGACGTCGGAAACCTTCGTCGGGAGTGCCACGGACCGCCGCGTCGTCGCGGTCCCGGCCGGCCGGGCGCCGCGCGCCGCGACGACGGGGCGCCCGGGAGGCGACGCGGCTGGGTGGGAGCGGCTCAGCGGACGAGGACGCTGCCGAGGCGGACGACGGTGGCGCCCTCCTCGACGGCGACCTCGTAGTCCTGGGTCGTGCCCATGGAGAGGACGCCGAGCCCGTGGGCGTCCGCGAGCTCGCGCAGGGCCGCGAACCAGCGGCGGCTGTCGCCCGGGTCCTCGGCGTGCGGCGGCATCGTCATGAGGCCGGCGACGGGGACGGCGCAGCGCTCGAGGACGCCGGGCAGCGCGTCGGGCGCGATGCCGCTCTTGGCCTCCTCGCCGCTCACGTTGACCTCGATCAGGACGTCGAGGCCCGGGCGGGCCAGGTCGGCGTGGCGCTCGAGCCGGCCCAGGACGCTGTCGGAGGAGACGGAGTGGATCCGGTCGACGTGGGGCAGCACGTCGGCGACCTTGCGGGACTGCAGGTGGCCGATGAACTCCCAGCGCAGCGCGTCGGCGCCGGGCTGGGCGACCTTCTCGACGAGCGACTGCGCGCGGTTCTCCCCCGCGAGCCGCAGGCCCGCCTCGACGAGCCGGCCGACCTGGTCGGCCGCGACGTACTTCGTGGCGACGAGGACGTCGACGTCCCCCGGGTCGCGGCCCGCGCGGGCGCAGGCCGCGGCGATGCGCTCGCGCACCTCGGCCAGTCGCGCGGCGACGTGCTCCGGGTCGACCTGCTCGATCACGTCAACCACGTGGCACCCGCCTGTCGTCCGGTGTTCCCGGCGTCGCGCCGGTGGGAGAAGAAGCGCCCGGGGGCGCATATCGTGCAGACCCCGGCGACGAGCACGTCGTCCACGCCCGCCGCCAGGAGCCGCAGGCGCGCGGCCTCGGGCAGGTCCGCGTGGCGTCCCGACCGGACGGTGGGCCCGAGCGGTGCGAGCGCCTCGTGGACCTCGTCGCCCACCTCGTAGCAGCAGGGGCCGGCGCCCGGCCCGACGATCGCGGTCACCCCTCCGCGCCCGCCGGCCTCCAGCAGGGCGCGCACGCCCTGCTCGAGCACGCCGCCGACGAGCCCGCGCCAGCCCGCGTGGACCGTCGCCACGGCCCCGTCGGCGACGAGCGCCACGGGCAGGCAGTCCGCGCAGAGCACGACGCACGGCACGCCGGGCATCGCGGTGGCGACGCCGTCGGCGTCGCGGACCCGCTCGAGGTCGCCGCCGGGCAGGTCCTCCGCGCCCCGGGCGACGAGCACGTCGGTGCCGTGGACCTGGTGGGCCTGCGCCAGGCGGTCGCGGTGCACGCCGGCCAGCGCGGCCAGGCGCCCGCGGTTCTCCCGGACGTGGCCGGGGTCGTCCGCGGTCCAGGAGCCGAGGTTCAGCGACGAGAAGGCACCGGTCGAGACGCCACCGCGGCGGCCGGTGAAGCGGACCTCCGCGCCGGGCAGGCTGCACGCCAGGCCGCCGTCGGGGGTGTCGCGCAGGGCGGGGAGGCCCGTGCGGACGGACGCGTTGCGTGTGGGACCGGGCACGTCGAGGGACCGTACCCTGTCCTGATGGCCGGTCCACCCCCCGATCCGCGCCGCCGCCGGCTGCGGGTCGGCGCGGTCCTCCTCGTGGTGCTCCTCGTGCTCGCCGGGGCCGGCGTGCTCCTCCTCTCGCGCGGCCCCGACGAGGTCTCCGACCCCTCCGTGGAGTTCGCCGACGGGGACGGGACCGGCACGACGACGCAGCGGGCGCCGGAGGACGCGGAGGACCGCTACGACGACGGCGCGGACTGGCCCGTCTACGGCGGCAACCCGCAGCGGACGCGGTACCTGCCGTTCGCGGGCCCCGAGCCGATCCGGCCGCCGTTCCAGGAGCGCTGGGGCGCCACGGGCCGCGTGCTGCTCGAGTTCCCCCCGGTCCTCTGCGGTCGCCGGATCTACTCCCTGCGCAACGACGGACTGCTGCGCGCGGTCGAGCGACGCACGGGGAAGGTCGCCTGGACGAAGCGGATCGGCAGCCTCGCGGCGTCTGCCCCCGCCTGCGGCGCCGGCCGGGTCTACGCGACGGTGCTCCGCCGCAACCGCTTCGTCAAGGGCGGCGAGGCGGTCGCGCTGCGCACGTCGAACGGGCATCGGGTCTGGCGGGTCCGCCTCGCGGGCCGCACGGAGTCCTCGCCGCTCCTGACCGCCGACCGCGTCATCTTCGGCACGGAGGACGGCGACGTCCTCGCGCTCCGGCGCAGCTCGGGGCGGGTGCTGTGGCGCTACCGCGCCGGCGCGCCGGTCAAGGCGGCGGTGGCGCTGGACGGGGACGCGCTCTACGTCGGCGACTACGCCGGGACGATGCACTCGATCTGGCTGCGGACGGGCCGCAGGCGGTGGACCCGGGACCTCGGCGGCCGCCTCTACAGCACGCCCGCGGTCGCGTACGGGCGGGTCTTCGTCGGCAACGTCGACGGCTCCGTCGCGGCGATCGGCGAGCGCTCCGGGCGCGTCGCGTGGCGACGGCGCACGAAGGGGTTCGTCTACTCCGCCCCGGCGGTCGCCCCGGTCGCCGGCCGCGGGCCCACCGTGTTCATCGGGTCCTACGGCGGCAACCTGTACGCCTACGACGCGCGCACGGGCCGGTCGCGGTGGACGAAGGCCCTCGGCGGCCGGGTGTCGGGCGGGATCACCGTCGTCGGCGACCTCGTGATGTACGCCAACCTCGGCCGCCGCACCCTCGGGATCCGGCGCGCGGGCGACGGGGCGCTGCTCTACAGCCACCGCAGCGGCGCGTTCGACCCGGGCATCTCGGACGGCCGGCGGCTCTACATCGACACGTACACGTCGGTCTACCACCTCGTGCCGCCGCGCCAGGTGCGCCGGGACGAGGAGTCGTTCCGCAACGCCGCCCGGCGCCGGCGCGGCTGAGCCGGCCGGTGCGGGGGCCGACCGACCTAGATCGCGGGGTCGCGGTACGGCCGCACGCCGATGCCGGCGGCGGCGATCCGCTCCTTCGCCTCGGCGATCGAGAACGTCCGGAAGTGGAAGATCGACGCGGCCAGCGCGGCGTCGGCCCCGGCCTCGAGCGCCTCGACGAGGTGGTCGAGGGTCCCGGCGCCGCCCGACGCGATGACGGGCACCGGCACCGCCTCGGCGATCGCCCGGGTCAGCGGCAGGTCGTAGCCGGAGGTCGTGCCGTCGCCGTCCATCGAGGTCAGGAGGATCTCCCCCGCCCCGCGCTCGACGGCCTCGCGGGCCCAGGCGACCGCGCCCCGGCCCGTCGGCTTCCGGCCGCCGGCCACGAAGACCTCCCACGGGTCGCCCTCGACGAGGTCCTCCTCGCGCAGGTCGCCCACGGACCACGCCGCTCCGCGGGTCGTGCCGGGGACGCCCTTCGCGTCGATGGCCATGACGACGCACTGCGAGCCGAAGCGGTCGGCCATCTCCGTCAGGAGCTCGGGCCGCGCGACCGCGGCGGAGTTCACCGCGACCTTGTCCGCCCCGGCGTCCAGCACCGCCTGCGCGTCCTCGACCGTCCGGATGCCGCCGCCGATCGTGAACGGCACGAACACCTCGTCCGCGGCGCGGCGGGCGAGGTCGACGATCGTGCCGCGCCCGTCGCTCGTCGCGGTGATGTCGAGGAAGACGAGCTCGTCGGCGCCCTCGGCGTCGTAGCGGGCGGCGAGCTCGACGGGGTCCCCCGCGTCGCGCAGCCCGACGAAGTTCGTGCCCTTCACGACGCGCCCCGCGTCGACGTCGAGGCAGGGGATGACGCGCTTGAGGTGCACGCGCCCTAGCGGTCCTGCAGGGCGGCGTGCCCCTCGGCGATCGTGAAGCGCTTCTCGTAGAGCGCCTTGCCGGTGATGACGCCCCCGAGGTTGACGAGCCGGGCCTGCGCGAGCTCGCGCAGGTGGTCGGCGGTGCCGATGCCGCCCGAGAAGATCCACGAGCCGCGGACGGCCTGCGAGATCCGGCGGACCTCGTCCATGTCCGGCCCCTCCTCGAGGCCGTCGCGGTCGGCGTTCGTGTAGACGAAGCGCCGCACGCCGCGCTGCTGGAGCCGGGTGATGGCCTCTGCGCCGTCGATCTCGGTCGTCTCGAGCCAGCCCTTCGTGGCGACCTTGCCGCCGCGGGTGTCGACGGAGACCATCACCCGGTCGCGGTGCGAGCCGAGGACGGAGTCGAGGAAGTCGGGGTCGGTGATCGCGGCGGTGCCGAGGATCACCCGCTCCGCGCCGGCGGCCAGGGCGGCCTTTACGGAGTCGATGTCGCGCAGGCCCCCGCCCCACTGGACCGGCACGTCGAGCTCCTCCGTGATGGCGGCGAGCTGGTCGAGGTGGGCGGGCGTGCCGGTCTTCGCGCCGTCGAGGTCGACGATGTGCAGGAAGCGGGCGCCGGCCTCGACCCAGGAGCGGGCGGCCTCGAGCGGGCTGTCGCGATAGACGGTCGACTCGTCGAAGTCCCCGCGCACCAGGCGCACCGCCTGACCGTCGAGGATGTCGATGGCGGGGTACAGGATCACGTCGGTCACCTCGTGCAGGCCACGGCGAACCCGCGCAGCACGCGCAGGCCGTCCGTGGACGACTTCTCGGGATGGAACTGGGCACCGTGCACGCGGCCGCGGCTGACCGCGGTCACGAACGGGGAGCCGTAGTCGCCGCGGGCGACGACGTCGGCGGGGTCTTCCGGCCGGGCGACGAAGGAGTGCACGTGGTAGAACGCCGCGCCGTCGGGCAGGCCGGCGCGCAGCGGCGACCTCGTGCCCTCCGACCAGGTGACGGAGTTCCAGCCGATGTGCGGGAGCTTCAGGCCGAGCGCGGGCGTCAGGCCCTGCACCGGTCCGGGGAGCAGCCCCAGGCCGGCCGCGCCGCCGCGCTCGTCGGAGCGGTCGAAGAGCAGCTGCATGCCGAGGCACACGCCGAGGAGCGGGGTGCCGTCGGCCACCCGGTCCTTCACGACCTCGTCGAGACCCGACTCGCGCAGCCGCCGGGCGCCCTCGAGGAACGCGCCGACGCCGCACAGGACGAGGCCGTCGGCGGCCGCGATCGTCGCGCGGTCGTCCGTGACGACGGCGTCGGCGCCCGCCCGCTCCAGGGCCTTCTCGACGCTCCGGCGGTTGCCGACGCCGTAGTCGACGACGACCAGGCGCGGGCGTGGACCGTCCGCCGCCTCGGCGGCGACGACGTCCGGGTCCTCGGCGCCGGCCGGTGCGGTCCCGGTGCCCGTCGTGTCGTGGTCCTGCGCCCGGGCGGCGCTCATCCGGTGAGCGTCCCCTTCGTGGACGGCACGCCGCGCTCGTCGGGGTCGATCGACACGGCCACCCGCAGGGCGCGCGCGAGCGCCTTGATGCCGGCCTCGATCATGTGGTGCGCGCCCCGGCCGACCTCGATCTCGAGGTGGATCGTCGAGCGCGAGGTCGCGGCGACGGCGCGGACGAACTCCTCGAGCAGCTCGTGCTCGAACCCGCCGGTGACGCCGGGCGGCAGCAGGCCGTGGTCCTCGAAGACGACGAACGGCCGGCCGGAGAGGTCGACGTGGCAGGTCGCGCGCGCCTCGTCCATCGGGACCGTCGCCGAGCCGTAGCGGCGGATGCCGACGCGGTCGCCGAGCGCCTGGGTCAGCGCCTGTCCCAGCACGAGTCCGGTGTCCTCGACGGTGTGGTGGCTGCCCGTCTGCAGGTCGCCCTCGGCGGCCACCCTGAGGTCCACGCGGGCGTGGCGCGTCAGGAGCTCGAGCAGGTGGTCGAAGAAGCCGACGCCGGTCGTGCGCGTGCCGGTGCCCGAGCCGTCGAGGTCCAGCTCCAGCTCGATGCGCGTCTCGCCCGTCGAGCGCTGGATGGTGGCGGTGCGGGTCATCGGGACGACCCATTCTGCCGGGCGCGCATGGATGCCGCGTGCACCACGAAGCCCTCGGCCTCGGCGATCCGGATCCCGGCGTCCGCCAGGGCGGGGCCGGCGTCGCCCAGGTGCACCTCGTTCATGGTGCGCCGGAAGGTGCGGGCGGACAGCGTCGACGCGTAGCGGGCGGCGCCGTCCGTGGGCAGCGTGTGGTTGCTGCCGGCGACGTAGTCGCCGAACGCGGTCGCGCCGGCGGCGCCCACGAACACGCACCCGGCGCTGCGGATCTCGCCCGCCAGGGGCTCGATCGTCGGCCCGACGAGCTCGAGGTGCTCGGCGGCGAAGGCGTCGGCCACCGCGATCCCGACCCGCGGGTCGGGGACGATCACGCAGGCGTAGGCGGCCCCCGACTCCTCCGTGGGCGCGCTGCCGCCGATGCCCGGCTCCAGGAGCTCCCAGACGGCGTCCTGCAGCGCCGGGTCGTCCGTCACGAGGACGACGAGCGAGCCGTCGCCGTGCTCGGCCTGGGCGGCGAGGTCCAGGGCGACGAGGCGCGGGTCGGCGCTGCCGTCGGCGAGGACGAGCAGGTCGCTCGGGCCGGCGAACCCGTCGATGCCGACCTCGGCGGCGAGCTGCGCCTTCGCCTCCTGCACCCAGAGGTTGCCGGGGCCGACGACGACGTCGACGCGCGGGACCGTCTCGGTCCCCAGGGCGAGGGCCGCGACGCCGTGCGCCCCGCCGAAGCGGTAGACGCGGTCCGCGCCGGCCAGGCGGCAGGCGGCGCGCAGCACGGGGTCGTCCGACGGCGTGGCGACGACGACCTCGTCGACGCCGGCGGCCCGGGCGGCGACGACGCCCATGATCGCCGTGGACGGGTACGGCGCGCGTCCGCCCGGCACGTAGACCGCGGCGCGGCGGACGGGGACCTCGCGGACGCGGACCCGCTGCCCCTGGGGCAGGACGACGTCCCGGTCCTCGTGGACGGTGGCGGCGGCGACGAGGCCGACGTTCTCGATCGCGAGCTCGAGCGCCGCCCGCAGCTCGGGGGCCAGCCCGGCCACGGCGGCGTCGAGCTCGTCGTCCGGGACGACGAGCGGCTCGAGGGCCGCGTCGCCGAAGCGGTCGAAGCGGCCCGCGTGCTCGAGGAGCGCCGCGTCGCCGCGCTCCCGCACGTCGGCGATGAGCTTCGCGACGCCCTCGGCGACGTAGCCGCCGCCGGGCACGAGCGCCCGGATGCGCGCCGCGGCGGCCTCGGCGCCCGCGACGTCGTCGACGCGGAGGCGCTCAACCGGCAACGAGGGCCTCCCGGAGGCGGTCGACGGCGTCGGCGCGGAGCCGGTGCGTCGCGGGGTTGGCGATGAGGCGCGCGGTCGATGCAGCGATCTCCTCGCGGATCACGAGGCCGTTCTCGCGCAGCGTGGTGCCCGTCGCGGTGAGGTCGACGATCGCGTCGACCATGCCCGTCAGGGGTGCGAGCTCGACGGAGCCGTTGACCTTGACGATCTCGGCCTGCCGGCCCGTCGCCTCGAGGTAGCGGGTGGCGATGGTCACGTACTTCGTGGCCACCCGCATCACGCCGAGGCGGCGCAGCGCCTCCTCGGCGGGGTCGGCGTCGCCGGCGATCGAGTCGAGCACCATCCGGCAGGGCCCGAAGCCCAGGTCGGCGAGCTCGACGACGTCCCGGGTCCGCTGCTCCATGAGCACGTCCTTGCCGGTCACGCCGATGTCGGCGGCGCCGCTCTCGACGTACGTGGGCACGTCGGACGGGCGCATCGTGACGATGCCGGCGTCGTCGAAGAGGAGCTTGCGGTCGTTCTCGCGGACCTCGCGGGTGTCGACGCCGACGCGGTCCAGCGCGTCGAGGGTCTCCCCCATCATCACGCCGCGCGGGACGGCGATCCGCAGGCCGAACGGGTTCACGACGGCACCTCGGTCGGGGCGTCGGGCGTGGAGACCGCGCCCAGCCCGGGGGCCGGTGCGGGCCGGCCGACCCGCCAGGAGCCGCGGGACTTGCCCACCAGCGCGGTGTGCAGCGCGTCGACGTCGAGCGCGAAGCCGACGGCCGGCAGCGACCGGCCGAAGCGCCCGAGCAGGTCGTCGTAGCGCCCGCCGCCGCCGATCGCGTGCCCCTGGCCGGGGGCGTAGACCTCGAAGACCGCGCCGGTGTAGTAGCCGAGCTTGAGCGTCAGGCCCAGGTCCAGGATCAGCCGGGAGCGGACGTCCTCGTCCACGCCGTCGACGATCTGGCGCACGCCTTCTGTCGCCGCGACGGCGCGCGGGTCCTCCAGCGCGTCGAGGAGCTCGGGCCCGCCGCGGCGGGAGGCGAGGTGCAGCAGCATCGCCGCGGTTCCCTCGTCGCACGCGGCGCGCACCTCGCGCTCCAGGCCGACGAGGTCGCGGGTGGAGAGCTCGTGCAGGATCGCGGCGCGCCGCGCGTCGTCGACGCCGGCGCCCGCCAGGAGCTCGGGGAAGATCGACGCGTCGCCGACCGCCACGCGTGCGTCGTCGAGGCCGACGGCCTGCAGCGCGCCGACGAGGACGGTCAGGGCCTCGGCCGTCCCGTCGGGAGCGCCGGCGCCCACCAGCTCGATGCCGGCCTGCAGCACCTCGCGCGACTGGCCCCGGCCCGGGACGATGCTGCGGTAGCAGTGCGCCTGGTAGCTCAGGCGGATCGGCAGCGGCGCGTCCGAGAAGCGGGCGGAGACGAGGCGCGCGATCGGCACCGTCATGTCCGAGCGCAGCACGAGCGTCTCGCCGTGCTCGTCGACGGAGCGGAAGCGCGGGTCGGCCGCACCGGCGCCCGCGGCGACCCCTGCCCGCTCGAGCACGGAGGCGTACTCGACCGCCGGCGTGGCGACCTCGCCGTAGCCGTGGGAGGTGAACACGTCGCGGAGCGCGGCGACCACGCCGTGGCGCTCGCGCATCTCGTCAGGCAGCACGTCCCGCGTGCCGCTGGGGATCGGCAGCGTCATCCCGAGGGATCATCCCTGCTCGGCCCCGGCGACGACGTGCGGCTCCCGTCCCGGGGCGCCCGGGACGGGGTTCGTGTCCGCCCGGGCGGTGCGCCGGGGCCCGCCGGGACCCTCGCGACCCCGACGCGGGGGGCCCGGACGGACCCGGCCCCCCGGTCAGCCGATGGCGACCTCGGCGTCCTCGGGAACGCGCTCGATGGCCGCCCCGAGGTCGCGCAGGCGCTCGTCGATCGCCTCGTAGCCGCGGTCGATCTGGTCGATGTTGTGGATCGTGCTGCGGCCCTCGGCGCAGAGGGCGGCGATCAGGAGCGCCATGCCGGCGCGGATGTCCGGCGAGGTCATCCGCTCGCCGTGCAGGCCGCAGGGGCCGGAGACGATGGCGCGGTGCGGGTCGCAGAGCGTGATGTCGGCGCCCATCCCGACGAGCTTGTCCGTGAAGACGAGGCGGTTCTCGAACATCCACTCGTGGATGAGCACGGAGCCGGTCGCCTGGGTCGCCAGCGCGACGGCGATCGAGGTCAGGTCCGCCGGGAAGGCGGGCCACGGGCCGTCCTGCACCTTCATCTTGTGCTCGCCGACGTCGCGCGCGGTCCGCAGGTCCTGACCGCCGGGGACGAGCACGGAGGTGCCGTCGATCTCGGAGTGCAGGCCGATCTTGCCGAAGACGAGGCGGATCATCCGCAGGTCGTCCGGGGCGACGTCGGTGATCCGCACCTCGCCGCCGGTCACGCCGGCCAGCGCCATGAAGGAGCCGATCTCGATGTGGTCGGGGCCGACGGTGTGGTCGCAGCCGCTGAGCTCGGCCTGGCCCTGCACGCGCAGGACGTTGGAGCCGATGCCGTCGATCGTGGCGCCCATGCTGACGAGCATCCGCGCGAGGTCCTGGACGTGCGGCTCGCACGCGGCGTTGCCGATGACGGTCAGGCCGGGCGTCAGGGCGGAGGCCAGCAGGGCGTTCTCCGTCGCCATGACGGACGGCTCGTCCATGAAGATCTCGCCGGCGACGAGTCCGCCGCCGGGGGCCGACATCTCGATGTCGCGGCCCAGGTCGAGCCGCGCGCCCAGCGCCTTGAAGGCGTCGAGGTGCGGATCGAGGCGGCGGCGCCCGATGACGTCGCCGCCGGGCGGCGGCATCGTGCACCGACCGAAGCGGGCCAGCAGCGGGCCGGCGAGCAGGAACGACGCGCGGATCCGCTCGGCGTCCTCGCGGCGCAGGCCGTCCTCGGCGCGCAGGCCGCCGGCGTTGAGCCGCACGGCGTGGTCGTCGAGCCACTCGACCGTGACGCCGAGGCCCTCGAGCAGGTTGATCATCGATCCCACGTCGCGGATGCGCGGCACGTTGCGGATGACGACGTCCTCGCTCGTGAGCACGCACGCGGCGAGGATCGGCAGGGCGCCGTTCTTGTTTCCTGCGGGGCGGACGGTGCCCGAGAGGGGGCGACCGCCGTCGATTACGAACTTCTCCATGGGAACGGGATCCGGTGTCGAGGCGCAAGCGGGAGCCGTTGCGCCCGCGATCGTCCGCCCACGGACCAGCCGGAGAGGCTAGCACCGCCCCGGACGACGTCCTGGGGCGTCGCGGAGGACCCGTCCAGCAGCGGGATCACCCGATCGGCACCGTCCGTCCCGGGTCGGCCTCGGGCGGCCGCCGGACCGGACGTGCGTCACACGAGCCGACGGACGTCGGGGTTCGGACGCCCGGCCCTCGGGATCCCCGCCGGCCGGCGCTACCCTCGTAGGACATGAGCGACTCCCTCACGATCACCATCCTCGAAGGCGACGAGACGGGTCAGGAGCTGCTGGACCAGTCCGTGCGGATCTTCGACCCGGAGGTGCTGGGGTTCGAGGTGCAGCTGGACCGGTACGACCTCTCGCTGGAGAAGCGGCGCGAGACCGACAACCAGATCGTGCACGACGCCGCGAAGGCGATGCGCGAGAGCGGTCTGGGCGTGAAGGCGGCGACGGTGACGCCGGAGGGCAAGGACGACGTCGGCTCCCCCAACCGCATCCTGCGCGAGGAGGTCGACGGCAAGGTCATCATCCGCACCGGCCGCCGGATCCCGGGCGTCACGCCGGCCGCCGGCATCCACTTCCCGATCTCCGTCGTCCGCATGGCCGTCGACGACGCGTACGGCGCGAAGCAGTGGCGCGAGGGCGGCGAGGGCGACATCGACGAGATGGCCTACCGCACGGAGAAGGTCAACCGCGGCACCTGCCGGGCGGTGGCCGAGTACGCGTTCCGCACCGCGATCAAGATGCGCGGCCGCGTCTACGGCGGCCCCAAGTGGACGGTCTCCCCCGTGTACGAGGGCATGCTGAAGGAGGAGCTCGACCGCGCCGCGGCCGCCAACCCGGACGTCCGGTACCAGCCGGTCCTCATCGACGCCACGTACGCGGGCCTCGTGTCGGGCGACGCGGACGGCCCGCTCGTCATCCCGGCGCTCAACCGCGACGGCGACTGCCTCTCGGACCTCGTGCTGCCGCTGTTCGGCTCGATCGCCGGGGCGGAGTCGACGCTCCTGGCGTTCAACGAGGACTACAGCCCCCGCGTGGCGATGGCCGAGGCCCCGCACGGCACGGCGCCGTCGCTCATGGGCAAGGACGTCGCCAACCCGATGGCGATGATCCTCGCCAACGCCGCCGTGCTGCACCACGGCGCGCAGATCCACGGCGTCGCCGCCGCCGACCAGGCGTCGCGCGCGATCTACGAGGCGGTCCTCGAGGGCGCGTCGGCCGGCATCAAGACCTCCGACCTCGGCGGGTCGTCCTCGACGACCGAGGTCACCGACGACGTCATCAACCGGGTGAAGACGAAGATCGACGTCTGGGCGTCGCTCGGCAGCCACTGAGCCCGACGCGGGCCCGGAGCGCGACCGTCAGTCGGCGCGCCGGGCCTCCTGCCGCAGGCGGTGCTCGTAGCCCCGGCGCTGCAGCACGAGGGTGAGCACGCCGGCGGCGAACATCAGGGCGACGTTCAGGACGAGCTGCGCCAACGACCCCAACGCGCCGTGGGTGTCGGAGTAGGCGACCGCCAGGCCGACGTTCGCGGCCGCCGGCAGCGTCGTGACGCTCACGAGCACCCCCACCAGCGCCCCCGACTTCGCGGTGGTCATCGACAGCAGCCCGGCCGCGCCGGCGGCGATCGCGACGACCACGCTGTAGGCGTCGGGGCTCGCGATGGTCACGGCCAGCGAGCCGGAGACCTCGGCGAGGTCGTCCGGCCCGACGCCCGTGAGCTTGCCGACCCACGCGAAGACGAAGGCCACCACGATGGCGAACGGCAGCCCGATCGCCAGCGCGCGGGCGGAGCGCCAGGCAAGACCGCCGCGGAGGTCGGCGAGGGCGACGGACGCCGCGGCGATGGGGCCGAACTCCGGCCCCACCACCATGGCACCGACCATCAGGACCGGGCTGTCGAGGATGAGGGCGACGGTCGCCAGCACGGTCCCGAGGGCCATGAACCACAGGAAGGTCTGCGAGAGCTCGGCGGCCTCGCCGCTGCGGGCCTCGACGTCCTCCCACACCACGCCGTCGGCCGCGCTGCCCCGTGCCCGGCGCTCCGCGCGCTCGGCGGACACGTCGGCGGCCACACCACCGTCCTCGAGCACGATCCCACCGGATTCGTGCAGGTCGAGGTCCCGCAGCTTGTGGACCAGCACCGACGCGTGCTCCTTCGGCACGTCGGCGGAGAACGCGTCACCGTCGGGATCGATCGCCGCGTCGCGGTGGCGGATGACGTGCACGACGCACGGGTCGTCGGTGAGCACCCGGGCCACGTCGTCGACGAGCGCGCGAGGCACGGTCAGTCGGACGTGGATCACGCCGGCGAGCCTAGACGACCCGCACGGCGGCGCAGGGATTCTCCGTGCGGGCGACACCACCCGGCACGCCCTGAGCCGCCGCGAGGGCGGGGTGGGTCGTGGTGCGACCACGAGTGTCCCCGAGACCGCCGGCCGGAACGACAAGGCGCCCCGCCCGGGAACGGGCAGGGCGCAACAGGCCCCGAAAAAGGGACCCTGAAACGGCGAAACGCCCCGCTCTCGCGGGGCGCTTCAACACTAATTCCGGCGGCGACCTACTCTCCCAGGCCCTTGCGAGCCAAGTACCATCGGCGCTGAGGGGCTTAACTGCTCTGTTCGGAAAGGGAAGAGGTGTATC
>WLOB01000430.1 GCA_009699505.1 Actinomycetota bacterium
AGAGGGCCCGTCGACACGGCGGGCTCCCACCACACCACCCCGGTGGGGCCGCCCGACGGCGACCCCACCGGACACCCGCAGCACCACGCACCCGCCCCACGGCGGGTGCGGCCGTTCCGCAGCCGGCCGCGGCCGCGAGGGACCGGCACGACGGACGGATCCGCCACCCGGCGCGGGTCCCCGACGGGCACCGGACGGGCCGCTGCGGCCCCCGGCTCCCGGTGCGGTCCACGGCGGGATCGCGTAGCGTGGGCCCTGCATGAGCAGCGAACCCGTCCCCGAGCACGAGCCGTCCGTCCCCCTGCACATCGACCAGCTGCTCGAGCAGCGCTCGGTGGCCGCAGGCGTGGAGGCCCTCGCGCGGCGCAACGCCCACCACCTCGCCGACATGGACGACGCGGAGCGCGAGGACGCCCGCGTCCTCTGGTCCGAGATGGTCGCCGAGATCCTCGGCTCCGTCCGCGACGTGCTCGGCGGCCGCGTGGTCAAGGACGGCCCCGGCCGCGCCGTGATCATCCTCTCCGACCACCCGCAGGAGCCCGGCGAGGTCCAGGCCGAGGCGATCTTCTCCCCGCAGATCGAGGAGGTCCCCGGCCCCGACGGCGAGAACCAGGTCGTCGCGACCTTCGCGCAGGTCCTCGGGATGCAGGTCGCCGACCTGCTGCCGCAGCTCGCCGAGCAGATGGCCGCCGACGTCGACGACGAGGACGACGGGTCCATCGGGCCCAGCGTCTGACCCCGCCCGCCGGCGGGACGCCCCGCGCGACGCTCCCGTAGCGTCCGCGCGGTGCTGATCCTCGTCCCGCCCTCGGAGGGCAAGACCGCGCCCGCCACGGGTGCGCCGCTCGAGCTCGACGCCCTCTCGCACCCCGGCCTCGCGCCCGTGCGCACCGCCGTCCTGGAGGCCCTCGAGGCGCTCTCGTCCGGCGACGAGGAGCACGCGCTCGCCGAGCTGCACCTCGGACCCCGCAGCCGCGAGGACCTGCAGGCCAACCTGGCGCTGCGCACCGCCCCCGCCGCCCCGGCGTCCGCGGTCTACACCGGCGTCCTCTTCGACCGCCTCGGTCTCGGGACCCTCCCTCCTGCCGCCCGCCGCCGTGCGGAGGACCACGTCCTGATCGTCTCCGCCCTGTGGGGCGTGCTGCGCCCGTCGGACCGCATCCCGGCCTACCGCTGCCCCGCCGGCGCGCGGCTGCCCGGCATGCAGAGCGCCCGGCGCACCTGGGCCGCGCCGCTCCGCGACGCGCTCCCGACCGACCAGCTCGTCGTGGACCTGCGCTCGGGTCCCTACCGCGAGCTGTGGCGCGGGCCGGCCGACGCGCCGACCGTGCTCGTCGGCGTGGTGCGCGAGCGGGCGGGGAAGCGGACCGTCGTGAGCCACGACGCGAAGGCCACCCGCGGCGAGATCGCCCGGGCGCTCCTGCGCGATCGCGGGATCTGGTCCGGCCGCGAGACCCCGCAGCGGGTCGCCCGGCGGATCGAGGCGGCGGGCTGGACCGTCGAGCTCGAGCCCGCGAAGCAGGCCGGCACGTTCGAGCTGACGGTCGTCGAGCGGGGCGACTGAGCGCGGCGCCGGGCGCCGCGCGGGCTCACGCCTCCGGCAGGGGACGCAGCTGCGCCTCGAACGCCTCGTCGGCCAGGCGCAGCAGCGTGCTCTCCGTGGCCGGGTCGTCGTCGGCCACGACGCCGAGCGACACCGCGAGCGCTTGCGCCTGCACGAGCAGCAGGCGGGCGATGGACAGCGGGTCGCCGTCGCGGATCGAACCGTCGCCCTCCTGGCCGAGCCGCACCCCGTTCTCCAGCAGCGTCAGCATCACGCGCTGCGAGACGCCGGTCCGCGCCGTGACGTACGGCAGGAGGAACTCGGGGTCGACGTCGAGGATCTTGCGGAACAGCTCGTCGGCGCGCATCGCGCGGCAGCCCTCGACGAGGGTCCCGGCGAGGCGCTCCCGCGCGGTCGGCCGGTCGACGACGGCGCGGCTGGCCTCGAGCACCGCACGGCCGAAGTCCAGCGTCATCAGGTCGCGCAGGACCGTCTCGACGTCGGGGTAGTGCCGGTAGAGCGTCGTGCGGGACACGTCGGCGCGCCGGGCGACGTCGCTCATCGTCACGCGCGAGATGCCGCGGTCCAGCACGCAGCCGCGCGCGGCCTCGAGCAGCCGGATCGCGACGGGCGGGCGGTCCAGGAGCGCGCTGACCACGGTCTCGGGGTCGCCCTCGGGGCGCGTCTCGTACTCCGGGGCCTTCATCGCCCTGCATCATGCCCGCCCGGGCGCTCCGGGGCGACCCCAGTTTCCGCGGGCGGCGGGGAGACGGGCGACGTGGACGCCGCGCACGGGCGGGCCGGACGGGCGACGTGGACGCCGCGCACGGGCGCGGCCGACGGCGCGCCGCCGCTCAGCCGCGTCGAGCCACCCGCTGGTCGGCGGCCCGCTGCAGCGCGCGCTCGGCCGCCGGCACGGCCGCGGCGCGCACCTCCGGCCGCAGGCCCAGCCGCGTGCGGCGGTCCAGCAGGTCCTCGACCGACCGGGCGCCCTCGTGACGGACCGCCCACGTCAGCTCGGCCTGCAGGACGTCCTCGCCGGGGACGACCGGACGGGCGAGCTCCGGGTCCTCCGCCGCCAGGGCCGCGACGGCCGGGGCCTCCGTGCCGTGGCGGTCGACGAGCCGCCCCGGGGCCCGCAGCATCCGCAGGACCGGCACCGGCGCCGCCCCGACGAGCGGCACCGCCGTCGTGCGGCACGGCGCCGCGCGCAGTCCGCCCTCCTGCACCGCCAGGTCGACCGCGTCCTGCGCCATCCGCCGGTAGGTCGTGAGCTTGCCGCCCGTCACCGTCACGGTCCCCGACGCGCCGCGCCGCACGACGTGGTGGCGGGAGATGTCGGCCGTCCCGGCGTCGGGGCCGCCGTCCCCCTCCCCCGCCGCGAGCGGGCGCAGGCCGGCGAACGCCCCGACGACGTCCCCGCGGTCCAGCGGTCGGCGGAACGCCGCGGAGCCGCCCCGCAGGAGCGCGTCGATCTCGCCGTCGGTCGGCACGGGCACGTCGGGCACCGGTCCCGCGACGGGCTCGTCCGTCAGGCCCAGGAGCACGGTGCCGTCCGGGCGCGGGATCGCCAGGAGGAAGCGCCCGAACGCGCCGGGCACCGGGATCGACACCTGCGCGTGCAGCGGGCCGCCGAGCGCCCCCGGCGCCAGGACGAGGTGGGTGCCGCGGCTCGGCCGCAGGCGCACGTCGTGGTCCAGACCGCCGGCCCACACGCCCGTCGCGTTGACGACGGCGCGCGGCGCGAGGTGCAGGGTCTCCCCCGTCGCCCCGTCCACGAGCTCGACGTCGCCCGGTGCGGCGCGGCGGACGGTCGTCCCCGTGAGGACCCGCGCACCGGCCGCCGCGGCCGTGCGGGCCACCGCGACGACGAGCCGGGCGTCGTCCTCGAGCTGCCCGTCCCACCCGAGCAGACCGCCGGCGGGGCCGAGCGGGACCATCCCCGGCACGAGGCGCTCGGCCTCGGCGGCCCCGATCCGGCGGCTGCGCGGGAGCACGCCCGACGGCGTGCGGGCGACGCCCCGGAGCACGTCGCCGAGGACGAGGCCCACGCGCGTGGCCACCGCCTCGGCGCGCGCCCGGCCGCCCGGGCCGTCCGCCCCGGGACCGAGGGGCACGAGGTACGGCAGCGACCTGACGAGGTGCGGGGCCGTCCGCGTCATGAGGACGTGGCGCTCCCGGGCGGACTCGAGCGCGAGCCCGACGTCCCCGGACGCGAGGTACCGCAGCCCGCCGTGGACG
>WLOB01000431.1 GCA_009699505.1 Actinomycetota bacterium
CATCCAGTACGCGGTCGTGAGGAGCTCGACGATCTCCTCGCGCTTGGCGGCGTTCTGGTCGGAGAGGATTCCGGCGCTGGCGTGATGCGTGACGGTCATGCGGGTGCTCCTTGCTCGGTGCGTTGCGACCACTATAACTAAGGACTTCAAATAAGGGCGCCCTTCGTGGCCGCGTCGCGGCGCACGTCCGAGGGCTTCGGGTGCCCTTTCCCAGCGGGTTTCCGGCTCGACGAGGGCCGTTCTCGCCTCGTCCGGCGCCGTACCCGTGGTCCGCGTTCTCGACACGGCGATCGGCCGCGGCGGGCCGGGGAGCACGGGCCCGGAACGACGGAGCGCCCGCGGTGCGGGCGCTCGGGGTGGGGCCGACGGTGCCGCGACGGCACCGGCCGGGGGCCGACGGGGCGGGCGGGCGGGTCGCCCGCGTCGGGTCAGTCCTCGTCGGAGGAGACGCCCACGAGCGCCTTGGCGCGCCACTCGGCGAACCGGCCCTCGGGCGACGCCATCCAGGCGCGGAGGTCCCGCTCGAAGCGGTTCCAGCGGCGCGCGCGGAAGCCGGCGGTCGGGATGCGGTCCTGGGGGAGGGCGTCGTACCGCTGCACGAAGGGGACTCTAACAAAGGCCGTCCTAAGTGTGGGTACCCGAACTGCGTCCTGGCGCGTCGCCGCTCGCGGCGCCGCGCCAGGGCCCTGCGACGGGGCTAGTCCGTCTTGGCGTCGAGGCGCAGCGTCCCGATGACGCCGCTCGGCTGCCCGCTCGTGTCCGAGAGCGGACCGCTCTTCGCGCGCTTGACCACGATCGCGTCGAGGACGAGCTGGCCGTCGTAGCGGACGTTGCGCAGCGTGCTCGTGTCGAGGGAGAACGCCTCGACCCGCGAGCCGTTGACGTTCGCGGTGATGACGGAGCCCGCGAGGTCGACGATCGGGTCCTGCAGCGTCAGGGTCTGGCCCTGGGCCGTCAGCGTCAGGGCGCCGCCGAGGGTCGCCGAGCCCGCGAAGCCCTTCGACGCGTCGAGGGCGCCGCCGGTGATCGGGAAGACGAACGGCCCCGTGCCGCTGCCCGTGGCCGGCGAGACGGTGGAGATGGAGCCGCCGCTCGCGGCGACGCCGCCCTTCGCCTCGTCCGTCAGGGACAGGGTCGCCGCGCCGCTGGTGAGCGTGGTGCCCGAGGCCGTCGCCCCGCCGCCGCCCGCGGGCGTGTCGATCGTCGCCGTCGCCACGCCGAGCGCGCCGCCGCTGCGGAACCGCGTGACGCCGAGCGCGCGGTTCAGGCGCGAGGCGCCGATCGCGGTCATCGTCACCTTCAGGTCGCTCAGCGTGAGCCGCTTCTTCCCCTGGGCGATCTTCACGCCCGAGGTGTCGACGTCGAACATCCGCACGCGGCTGCTGCCGATGCCCGCGGTGATGTTCGAGCTCGTCGGCTGGACGGCCACCCGGAACGTCTTGAGCGTCAGGGTCCGCTTGCCGCGCCGGAAGCGGAGGGAGCCCGAGTGGTTCAGCGTGCCGGCGCCCGCCTCGGGGTCGATCGTGGCGCTCGAGAGCGGCAGCTTGACCGCGGTGGCGCCGCGGCGGGCGGGCGAGAGGCCCGAGAGCGAGACCTTCGAGCGCTTCATCGCCGACGCGAACGACGACGAGAGCTTGACGGTGGTGGTGCCCGACGCCTTCGCGGTGGTGCCGGCGGCGGCCGCCGGCGAGGCCGCCGCGAGCAACGCCGCGGTGGCGCCTCCCGCGACGGCCATGGTGCGTAGGCGGCGGCCCGGGCGGCGCGCGGTGGACGTGGTGGTGGGACGATCGGGGGACTGCATGCCCCCATCATCGCGCACCGCGGAGGAGGACGTGACCGGTCTCACGGAACGTCCGCCGGCGGCCCGCCAACGATCGTCCCGTCCGCCCCGGCAACCAGTGGCCGAGACCCCCCGTACCTCCCTCAGCATGTCCCCCTCGGCCCCCTCCGTCGCGCTCCCCGGCCCGACCTCCACGCGGACGCGCGCCCGACGCGCGATGCTTGTGGGCGTGCAACGTCGGCGGAACCCCCCGGACAAGCAGGAGCGCCGGCTCGCCCGACGCCTGCGTCGTGGGGATCCGGACGTCGTCGCGGACCTCTACGCGCAGTACGGATCGGCCAGCTACGGCGTGCTGCTCCGCACCCTCCGCGACCGCGACGACGCCGACGACGTGCAGCAGCAGGTCTTCGCCGAGGTCTGGCGTCGCGCCGCGCAGTACGACCCCGAGCGCGCCGGGCTCCTGACGTGGATCCTCACGATCGCCCGCAGCCGGGCGATCGACCACCTGCGTCGCCGGGTGCCCGAGCCCGTCAGCTCGGACGAGATGATCCGGCTCTCCGGGGACGGCGACACGCCGCCGGAGACCGACCTGGCGCTCGACCGCTGGCGCGCGGCCGAGCTCCTGGCCGTCCTCCCCGACCACGAACGCGAGCTCCTGCGGCTGCGCTTCTACGAGGAGCTGAGCCAGACGGAGATCGCCGCCCGGCTCGACCTGCCGCTCGGCACGGTCAAGGCCCGCATGGTCCGCGCGCTGCGCAAGCTCCGTGCCCACATCGACGAGGGCGAGGTGGTCTCGTGACCCGCCGACCCGACCCCGAGTCCCTGATCCTCGACGACCTCTCCGAGGACGAGCGCCGCGCGCTCCTCGCCGGCCTCGACCCGCGCGAGGCCGAGCAGCTCCAGGTCCTGGGCGAGGCGTTCTCGTCGCTCGAGGCCGACGCCTGGCGCGACGCGCAGGTCCCCGCGCTGCGCTTCGAGCCCGAGGGCGTCGGGCAGCCGACCCCGTTCCTCTACCGCGGCTGCGTCCGCGAGGACGGCTACGGCGGCCGGATCCCCGCACCGCTCGCCTTCGCGGGCATCGCCGTCATGGTGATCGTCGCCCTGGTCGCCGGCGTCGTGCTCGGCGGCGCCACGGGCGAGGACGCCCCGGCGCAGCAGGCGCGCGTCGACGGGCGCCTCGAGGGTGCCCGCCCCGTCTCGCTCATGCGCATCGGCAGCGCCCCCGCCGACGCCTCCGGGCTCGTGCGCATGGTCCCCGGCCGCGACGGCCGGATGATGCTGCGCGCCCACGGCCTGCAGCCCACGGGCGACCGGCGCTGGTACCAGGTCTGGATGATGCGCGACGCCCGTCACATGGTCAGCGTCGGCACGTTCCGCGTCCGGCCCGACGGCACCGTCGAGGCCCGCTTCGACACCGCCGTGGACCCGTCGCGCTACCCGACGATGGACGTCTCGCTGCAGACGGCCGCGGACGGGACGGCGCACTCGGGCCGCTCCGTGCTGCGCTCCCGCACCGCGAGCTGAGTCAGGGCGGGCCGACCGGCCCGCCTGCCCGGGGCGTCAGGCGTCGTCGGCGGGCCCGTCCGGGCCCCCGGCGGCGTCGCGCCCGCGCTCGCGCAGGGCACGGACGACGGCCAGGCTGACGGGCTCGTCCGGCAGCTGGTTGCCGTCGACGACCGCGTCGATGACCTGCCGCTTGACCTGCAGGATGTCCGACATCTCGTCGTCGATCGTGCCGGGGCAGAGCAGGTACCAGGCGGTCACGGCGTCGTCCTGGCCGATCCGGTGGCAGCGGTCCTCGGCCTGGTCGTGCATCGCCGGGGTCCAGTCGAGCTCGAGGAACGCGACGTTCGACGCCCGCGTCAGGGTGATGCCCTGCGCGGCGGCCCGCATGGAGCAGACGATGAGCCGCTCCGCCGGGTGCTCGATGTCGAGGTGCTTCCCCTGCTGGAAGCGCTTCACCGCCTCGTCGCGCTGGACCGCGGTGTCGTCGCCCAGGA
>WLOB01000432.1 GCA_009699505.1 Actinomycetota bacterium
AAGGAGGTCTGGAAGGTCAAGAAGCCGTGGAAGTCGGTCGTCCACACCTTCGGCTGGCCCGCGCGCCCGCAGAAGAAGCACCAGGAGGCCGGCGGCGGCTGGATCTACCCCATGGGCGAGGACCAGGTGTCCATCGGCTACGTGATCCCGCTGCACACCCCCGACGCCACGGCGTCGGTCCACGACCTGCTGCAGGCGTTCAAGGCGCACCCGTACGTCCGCGAGGTCCTCGAGGGCGGCGAGCGCACCGCCTGGGGCGCCAAGGCGATCCAGGCCGGCGGCTACAAGTCGATGCCGAAGCTCTCCACGCCCGGCGCGCTGATCGCCGGCGAGTGCGGCTCCATGGTCGACATGGCCCGCCTGAAGGGCGTGCACATGGCGATCGAGGCCGGCCGCCTGGCCGCCGAGACGATCTTCAAGCAGCTCAAGGCCGGCTCGAACGACTACTCGGACTACGAGACGGCGATCGAGGACTCCGAGATCGTCGGCAAGACGCTCAAGGCCGTCCAGAACAACCGGCCGCTGCTCGACGCGCACTCCATGCCCGTCGGTGCCGCGCTGTCGGGCCTGGACTTCGTGACCGGCGGCAAGCTGCCGCCCGGCGCGGGCCCCGAGCTGCACCGCGACGCCGAGGTCGACGTGTCCGTCCCGGACAAGCCGCTCAAGGACCGCTACCCGCAGCCGGACGGCAAGTACTTCTTCGACAAGCTCTCGTCCGTCTTCATCACCGGCAACGCGACGCGCGACGACGCGCCGAGCCACATCCGGATCGAGAAGAAGGTCAAGCGCGAGGTCGCCGAGGCCTGGGCCTGGATGTGCCCCGCCGGCGTGTACGAGATCGAGGACGACCAGCCCAAGGAGGGCTTCGTCGACGTCACGGTCAACTACACGAACTGCGTGCAGTGCGGGGCGATCACCGCCCGCGGCGGCCGTCTGACGCCGCCCGAGGGCGGCGACGGGCCCGCGTACCAGACCACCTGAGCGGTTCCGGCCCGGACGAGCGTCCGGGTCGGACACGGGCCCACCGGACGAACGGTGGACCACGGACGAGGGGCGCGCAACTTGCGCGCCCCTCGTGCGTTGTGAGGGGTGGGACCTGCGCCATCATGGTGCGGCCCCGCTCCCCCCGACCCGTGCTCCTCGCCTTGCCCTCACCATCGACCGGCCCGCGCCGGTCCGCTCCCGCGCTCCTCGCCGCCGCGTCGCTCCTGCTGCTGACGCCCGCCGTCGCCGGTGCCGCACCGTCGGCCAAGGTGCCCTCCGGCAGCGCCAAGGTCTCCCGGGGCGTCTGCACCACCTCGGCGACGGATCCCCAGGCACGCGCGGCCTCCTTCGCGGTCACCGTGCGGGACCTGCCGCCCGCCGGCTCCTACGGCTTCTCGACCCGGCTCGAGGAGCGGATGCCCGGTGCGCGCTGGAGGACCCTGCGGGGCGCCGACGTCCCGACGGGCTTCGGGGCCTTCCAGACCGCGCGCTCCGGCGCGCCGAGCATGACCCGCCGCATCACCGTGCGCGGCCTGCACGCCGGGAGCTCGTACCGTCTCCGCGTCACCTACCGGTGGACGGGGCCGTCGTCGACGACCGTCGTCCGCCGGACGAGCCGCGCCTGCGCCGTGAAGGACCTGCGTCCCGACGTCGGCCTGACCGGCGAGTTCGGCTGGCAGCCCAGCACGACCGGGGGAGAGGTCGCCTACCGGATCGGCCTGGCGAGCGACGGCCTCGACGCGCTGAAGGGCGTCGACGTCCCGATCGTGGTGCGGCAGGGACAGAGCGTCCTCGCCATGGGCACGTTCCGCCCGTCGGCCGCCTCCGAGGTGCTCGTCCTCGCCGGACGGCGCTGCGTGCAGGGCGCGCCCGTCGCGGTCGAGCTCGACCCGGACGGCCTCGTCGAGGACCGCGACGCACCCAACGATGCGCTGAGCGCCTCCTGCGAGCCGGTCGGCCGGTGAGCACCGTCCCGCGTCCGTCCGCGGACGGGCCCCGCGCCCGGGGCCCGTGGGCCCCGTCGCCGGCCCCCGTCGGACCGCGACGCCACGCCGTCGCTGGTAGGGTTCCCCGGCCATGAAGACTGAGATCCACCCCGAGTACGCCCCCGTGGTCTTCCGCGACGCCGGCGCCGGCGCCACGTTCATCACCCGCTCGACCGTCAAGAGCGACAAGACGATCGAGATCGACGGCGAGACGTACCCCGTCGTCGACGTGGAGCTCTCGTCGGCCTCGCACCCGTTCTACACGGGCAAGCAGAAGATCGTCGACACCGCCGGCCGCGTCGAGCGCTTCAAGCGCCGCGCCGCCAAGCGCGAGGCGTCCGACTCCAAGGCCACGCCGGAGTCCTAGTGCCCGGGCGCTCCGCCCGGACCAGGCCGTTCGACCAGCTCGGTCCGGACGGCCCCGCGGAGCGCCACCCGCCCCGGACTCCATCGTCCGTGGGCCCCCGCCGGGAAGGACTCACGTCCCGGCGCGTCGCTGCCGACGCATCCGTCATGGATGCGTCCGCGAGCACCTCCGGCACCCGGCCCCGCAGCGCGGCCGGGGACGACGACCCGTTCGCCGCGGGGCCCGCCCGGCGACGCCCGCAGGCCGCGCACGAGGCCGGCCGCGACGCCCCCGTCGGCGGTCAGGCCGTCGTCGAGGGCGTGATGATGCGCGGCGTCCGGCACTGGGCCGTCGCGGTCCGCAAGCCGCTGCCCGAGCAGCTCGAGGACGGCCCGCTGCCCGACGGCGAGGCCGCGCTCGGGGAGATCGAGGTGCAGGTCATGCCCTTCGACTCCGTGCTGAAGCGCCACCGCTGGATGCGCCTGCCGATCATCCGGGGGTTCGTCGCCCTGCTCGGCTCGCTGAAGATCGGCTTCAAGGCGCTCCAGATCGCCGCCCAGGCCCAGCAGCCGGAGGACGACCCCGAGATCTCGAAGGGCTCCTGGGCCGTCGCCATCCTCGGCGGCCTGGCGCTCGCGATCGGCCTCTTCGTCCTCACGCCCGTCGGGCTGACGAGCCTCATCAAGGACCAGCTCGGGTCGGGCATCGCGTTCTGGATGGTCGAGGCGGTCGTCTCCACCACGATCTTCGTCGGCTACCTCTCGCTGATCAGCCGGCTGCCCGACCTGCGCCGCGTCTTCGAGTACCACGGCGCCGAGCACCAGACCATCTCGTGCTACGAGGCCGGGCTGCCGCTCACGCCGGAGAACGCGTCGCGCTTCAGCCGCCTGCACCCGCGGTGCGGGACGAGCTTCATGCTCATCGTCATGGTTACGGCGGTCTTCGTCTACTCGCCGCTGGGCATCCTCGACTGGTGGCAGATGATGTGCGCCCGCCTTGTCGGTATCCCGCTCATCATCGGCATCTCGTTCGAGGCGATCAAGTACGCCGGCGCCCACCGCGGCAACCGCCTCGTCCGGGCGACCATGTGGCCCGGGATGCAGCTGCAGCTCCTGACGACGCGCGACCCCGACCACGACCAGCTCGAGGTCGCGATCGCCGCGATGCAGGCCGTGCTGGACCGCGAGGACCCGCGGGCGGCGACGCAGCGGGAGCTCGTCGGCATCGAGGTCGCGGCCTAGACAGGGAGAACGTGCGGGCCCCGCCCCGAGCGTCCCGGGCCCGGCCGCGTCGTGGTGCGGCGCGGCTCGGGGCACCCGCAGGGGTGCGGGCCCCGCCCCGAGCGTCGCGGGCCCGGCCGCGTCGTGGTGCGGCGCGGCTCGGGGCCCCCGCAGGGGTGCGGGCCCCGCCCCGAGCGTCACGGGCCCGGCGGCTCCGGGGCCCGGGAGACCCGCA
>WLOB01000433.1 GCA_009699505.1 Actinomycetota bacterium
ACGCCCGCGGGCGTCCGACGGCCACCGCGCGGCCGCCGACCCCGTCCCCGAGGAGGCCGTCCGTGCACATCCCTGAGGGGTTCCTCACCGGCCCGGCCACCGCGGTCGGGGCGGTCGTCGCGGGCGCCGGCCTCGCGGTCGCGATCCGCAAGGCGGACATGCACGCCGACAACGGCAAGCTGCCGCTGGCGGGCCTCGCCGGCGCGTTCTTCCTCGTCGGCGACACCCCCTTCATCCCGATCGGCATCGGCACCCAGGGCCACCTCATGGGCGGCACGCTGGCGATCGCGCTGCTCGGTCCGTGGCTCGGCATGATCACGATCGCCGTGGTCACCGTCGTCCAGGCGCTCGTGCAGGGCGACGGCGGCATCACCGTGCTGGGCCTGAACATCGTCAACGCGGCGCTCGTGCCGGCGTTCATCGGCTGGCCGGTGCTGCGCGGGGTGCAGGCGGTGATCCGCAGATGGCAGGGCCGCAGCACCGCGGGGGGCCTGGCGCTCGCGTGCGCCTTCGCGGCGTACGTCAACGTGCTGCTGGCCGCGGTCCTCTTCGTCGTCGAGTTCCACCTGGGACACAAGGGCTCCGTGCGGATCGAGCCCGTCATCGGCGGCACCGTCGGCACCTACGCGCTCATCGGGATCATCGAGGCGCTCGTCACCGCCGGCATCGTCAAGGCGCTGCTGGCCCGGCGTCCCGACCTCGTCCTGATCGCCCCGCCCGAGCTCCGCCGCAGCCTGCGCCGGCCGGCCCGCCGTCGCCCGGCGCCCGCCGGCCCGTACGTCCCGCCGCCCCCGGGGACGGAGCCGCAGCGCGGGCGGTCGGCCGCACCACCCGACGGTCCTGTGCCCCCGCCCGGCACCGAGCCGTCGGGGCCGCGTGCCGACGCCGTCCCGCCGCCGCCCGGCACGGAGCCGTCGGGGCCGCGCGCCGACGCCGTCCCGCCCCCGCCCCGCACCGAGCCGCAGCGCGGGCGCGCCGCCGGGCCCGGTCCCGTCGCCCCCACGTCGGACGACGGCCCGGCGCCCGACCCGTCCGTCCCCCGCACCACCGAGGAAGAGCCCGCATGACCGACGAGACGCCCACGCCGCAGTCCCCCACCCCCGGCAACGCGAGCCCGGACGACGGCGCGACCGCGGCCACCCCAGACGTCGCTCCGGGCCCCGAGGCGGCCGCCCGGCACAAGGACGCCGACCTGCCGCACACGCCGGACGACAAGGGCTCGGAGGAGACCGTCCGCCGCAAGAAGCGCGACCTGCCGCTCGTGGCCGTCGTCACCGGCACCGGCAAGGGCAAGTCCACGTCGTCGTTCGGGATGCTCCAGCGCTCCTGGGCCCGCGGCTACCGCTGCGGCGTCTTCCAGTTCGTCAAGGGCGGCAAGTGGAAGGTCGGCGAGCGCAAGGCCGCCGAGGCGCTCTCCGCGTCGGGCGCGGGCGGCACGATCGAGTGGGAGATCCAGGGCAAGGGCTGGACCTGGATCCAGAAGGACATGACGGAGTCCGAGGACATCGCGAAGGCCGGCTGGGACGAGGTCAAGCGCCGCATCGCGGAGGAGCGCTACGAGTTCCTGCTGCTCGACGAGATCACCTATCCGATCTCGTGGGGCTGGATCGACGTCGAGGACGTGATCGCCACCCTCGCCGCCCGCCCGGGCTTCCAGCACGTCGTCCTCACGGGCCGCAACGCGCACGAGCGGCTCATCGAGACCGCGGACCTCGTCTCGGAGGTCGTCAACGTGAAGCACCCCATGGCGGCCGGGATCCGGGCCCAGCAGGGGATCGACTGGTAGGCGCGACGACCCTGGTCCCGATCCCGACGCCCACGGCGCACGGATCGGGGCCACCCCCGCGGACCCGACGACCTGGTCCCGATACCAACGCTCCCGGCGCACGGATCGAGACCACCCCCGCGGACCGGACGACCCGGTCGCGATCCCGACGCCCACGGCGCACGGATCGAGACCACCCCCGCGGACCGGACGACCTGGTCCCGATCCCGCCCCCCACGGCGCACGGATCGGGACCACCCCTGCGGACCCGCCACGCCGCCGCCCCGCCGCGGCCCGCCGCGGCCCGCACCGGACGGGCCCGCCGCCCCGGATAGCCTCCGCCGGGTGCAGCGCATCCTCGTCATCCCCGACGGCCTGGCCGAGACCCCCGGGGGCGCCGGCACCACGCTGTCGTCCTTCACCCCGATGGCGCTCAACGCGATCGCGCGCCGCGGTGCGGTGCGCCGGGTCGCCACGACACCCCCGGGCCTGCAGCCCGGCAGCGAGACCGGCCTGCCGCTGCTCCTGGGCTGGACGCCGGGCGGCCCCGTCTCGCGCGGGCGGATCGACGCGGCCGCGCACGGGCTGACGGAGCCGGCCGGGGCGGTCGTCCACCGCGTCGACGTCCGGCACGACGACGGCCGCCCGTGGCCCGAGCTCGCGGAGACCGGGCTCTCGCTGCTGCACGGCCTCGACGAGGCGCTCCACGTCCAGCGCCTCTCGGGCCACCGCCTGCTGATCTGGGGGCACCGCGACCCCACCCTGCCGCGCCGCCTGGACCTCGACGACCTCGGCGCCGCCAACGGCGTGGAGGGCACGCACGACCCCGACGACCTGCCGCGCTTCCAGCTCTGGCCCGACGGCGAGGTCCCCGGGCCGATCCTCGACGAGGACACCGTCGTCGTCTGCGCGCCGCGGTCGACGATGGCGGGCGTCGCGCGGCTCATGGGCGCGGCCGTCGTCCACCCCACGGGCGCGACGGGCCGGCCCGGCACCGACGTCGCCGCGAAGGCCCGCGCCGCGACGAGCCTCCTGCGCGACGGGATCCACACCGTCGTCGTCCACGTCGGCAGCCCCGACGAGGCATCCCACGCCCGCGACCCGCAGGCCAAGCGGCTCGAGGCCCAGAAGATCGACCGCGACCTGCTCGCCCCGCTCGCCGCGCTCGTGCTCGACCTCGGCGCCACGCTGGCGGTCTGCCCCGACCACGGCACGGACCCGCGGACGGGCGCCCACGTCGCCGACCCCGTGCCCGCCGTCGTCTGGGGACCGGGGGTGCGCGCCTCCGGCCCGAACGTCGTGACGGAGGAGGCCGTCGCGCACGAGCCCGTCGTGCACGGGCCCTGGGAGACGTAGGCGGCCCCGCCGCGTCCGCGCCCCGAGCCCCCGCCGCGCCCCGTGACCCCGCCGCGTCCGCGCCCCGACGCGGGATCGAGGCGCGTCCCCGCTCGCCCCGTATCGGGGTCGCGGCGGCCACGTATCGGCCTGGTCTCATCGTCCGGCGGGGCATCCGGGGCGCGATACCGTGCGTTCATGGCCGCGACCATCCTGCCCGCCGGTTCCGAGCGCTCCATCACCGCCGTCCGCGCGTCCCGTCTCGCCCGCGACGTCCACGAGGGGCAGACGGACCGCTACGACGAGCCCGTCATCGAGCACGTCGCCCGCGTCGCCTCCCGCGTCAGCACCGACGCCCGCCCCGTCGCGCTCGTCCACGACGTCTGCGAGCGCTCGGCGCTCTCGCCGGTCGACGTCGCCTTCCGCGTCGGCCTGAGCGACGCGGAGCGCGTCGCCCTCGAGCTCATGACCCGCCTGCCGGACGAGGACGTCGTCGCCCACACGCGCCGCGTGCTCGACGCCGCTCCGGGCCGCGGCCGCGAGCTGGCCCTAGGAGCCTGTTGAAAAAGTAGTTGTCCTGTCCGGTGGGGTCGTGAGACTTCTCGGGCATGGCGATGGGTGCTTCACGGGACGGGTCGGAGACCCGTCAGG
>WLOB01000434.1 GCA_009699505.1 Actinomycetota bacterium
ACGATCTTGTGCTCGTTGATCTCGTCCTCGAACTCGTAGCCCGGGCCGCCGGTGCCGGTGCCCTGCGGGCACCCGCCCTGGATCATGAAGTCGGCGATGACCCGGTGGAAGATCAGGCCGTCGTAGAAGCCCTTCCCGGCCAGGTCCTTGAAGTTCTGGACGGTCTTCGGCGCGTCGGCGTCGAACAGCTCGAAGACGACGTCGCCCTCGCTGGTGCTGATGGTGGCGGTGCTCATAGGGCTCCTCCAGGGGTCGGTGTGGAAACCTCGGCCCCGACCCTAACGACCCGCCCTGTGGCGAGCCGTCACGGGGGGGTCGGCCGGCCGGTCAGCTCGAGGCGGTGAACTCGCGGATCACGGCCGTCGCCGGGTCGCCCGGGATCGACGTGAACAGCACGAGCACGTGGCGGTACTTGCTCTTGGCGCCCGAGACGGCCTTGAGCGGCACGGCGTTCCTGCCCGACTTCATCGTGCGCTCGCTCGCGATGGTGTCCCAGTTCGAGTCGAGCTCGTCGGGCGGCAGCGCGCTCTTCGTCGTGCCGAGGACCTTGATCTTCAGACCCGCCGTCGACGTGTTGACCGTGAGGCGCTTCAGGGCGGTGGCGTCGTCGAAGTCCAGGACGTAGCCGAGGCCGCCGCTCTGGCCCTCGTTCAGCACGACCTTCCAGCTCGAGCCGGTGCTGCCGTCGATCGCGTTGCCCTCCTCGCCCTTGTTCGCGGCGTGGCCGGCGGGGTCGTAGATCGTCCCCTGGCCCGACGCGAAGACGACGGGGCCCGAGGTCGGCTCCCTCGGGGTCGTGGTCGTCGGCGTGGTCGTCGTCGAGCCACCACCACCGCCGCCGGTGCTCCCGCCCGTGCTGCCACCGCCGGTGCTGCCGCCGGTCGAGCCGCCGCCACCGCCGGACGCGGGCGGGGTCGCGGGCGCGGCCGGGGCCGCGGGCGCCGCCGGGGCAGCCGGCGTGGCCGGCTTCTTGGCGGTGCTCGTCGTCGTGGAGGTCGTCGGCGTCGTGGCCGCCGGCGCGACGGGGGCCACGGGGGCGACCGGGGCGGTGGCGGGCGGGGCCTGGGCCACGGGCGCGCCCGTCGTGTCGGCCGGGACGTTGGCGGCCGAGCGGGCGTCGCCGCGCAGGGCGGCGTAGGACGCGGCGGCGGCCCCGCCGGCGAGGAGCACCGCGAGGGCGACGACGAGGCCGGCGGCGCGCAGGCCGGGGAGGCCCTGGGTGGCCTCCGTCATCCGCACGCCGCAGTTCAGGCACCACTCCTGGTCCGTCGAGCAGACGGTGCCGCAGCGGTCGCAGACGCGCACCATGTTCGCCGACGCGGGGTCGGTGGTCCCTTGGGGCTGCTGCTCCGTCGGCGTGCTCACCCCACGGATGCTAGCGGCCCCCCGGACCCGGATGCGCTGCTCCGGCGGGCCGGGTACGCCGTCGACGCCGGGGCGGGGACGAGCGCGGCGCCGCCACGTCCGGGCCTCCCCGGGCGGGCCCTCAGGCGGGGAGCAGGACCTCGGCGCGCACCCGGCCGCCCGCGGCGTTGATCGCCTCGACGGTGTCGGCGACGCCGGACGCGGGGACCGTCGCGAGCGCGAGGTGCTCGAGCACGGAGACGTCGCGGACGGCCTCGCCGTCGAGCCCGGTGGTCGACGTGATCGCCTCGACGACGTCGCGCACGGCGACCCCGTCCGCGGTGCCCGGCACGAGCACGATGCGGGTGCCCGGCTCGTCGGCGCCGTGGTGGATCTGCGGCTTGCGGCCGCGGCGCGGCTTGGCCCGGCGGCGCGGCTCCTCGGCCTGGTCGGCAGGCTCCGGCGCGTCGGCGACGGCGACCGCCGGAGCCTGCTCGTCGGCGACCGCGGGCTGTTCGTCGACCGCGACGGGCTGCTCGTCGGCGACGACGTCCGGGGCCTCGGCGGCGACGGGCGCGGGGGCGTCCTCCCCGGCGGCCGCGGCGCGCGACGCGGCGGCGTGGCGGTCGCCGGTCGGGGTCGTCGCGCCCTTCGCCCACGGGGTCATCGGGATGCCGACGTGCTCCTCGATCGCCTCGCGCTCGCGACCCTGCTTCGGCTCGACGAAGGTGATGGCGCGGCCCGTGGCCCCGGCGCGACCCGTGCGGCCGATGCGGTGCACGTACGTGTCGGGCGAGCGCGGCACGTCGTAGTTGACGACGTGGGTGACGGTGGAGATGTCGAGGCCGCGGGCGGCGACGTCCGTGGCGACGAGGATCGGCACCCGGCCGCCCTTGAACGCGAGCATCACGCCGTCGCGCTGGCCCTGGGAGAGGTCGCCGTGCAGGGCGCGGACGTTGTTGCCGCGGTCCTTCAGCAGGCGGTAGAGCCGGTCCGTGCCGATCTTCGTGCGGCAGAAGACGATGGCCTGGCGGGGGCGCTCCGCGGCGATGACCTCGGCGAGCTGCTCCGGCTTGTCCTTCGAGGCGACCTCGAGGAAGAACTGCTCCACGCTGTCGACCGTGAGCGTGTCGGACTTCACCTTCACGTGCTCGGGCTCGTAGAGGAAGTTGTCCGCGAGCTTGCGGATCGGCGGCGCCATGGTCGCGGAGAACAGCGCGGTCTGGCGGCTGGAGGGCGTGCGGCGCAGGATCTTCTCGACGTCGTCGAGGAAGCCCAGGTCGAGCATCTCGTCGGCCTCGTCCAGGACGACGAAGCGGCAGGAGGACAGCTGGAGCGCGCCGCGGTCGATGAGGTCGAGGACGCGGCCGACGGTGCCGACGACGACGTGGGCGCCGGAGCGCAGGCGGGAGATCTGCTCGCGGATCGGGGCGCCGCCGAAGGTGGCGACGACCTCGACGCCCTTGCGCGCGCCGAAGCCGCGGATGGCCTGCGTCACCTGGATGCAGAGCTCGCGGGTCGGCGTGAGGACGAGCGCCTGCGTGTCGGAGTCCGACGGGTCGACGTACTCGATGATCGGCACGCCGAACGCGGCGGTCTTGCCCGAGCCGGTCTGCGCCTGGCCGATGACGTCGCGGCCCTCCAGCATCGGCGGGATGCCCTGCTCCTGGATGGGGCTGGGCTTCTCGTAGCCGATGTCGCGTAGCGCCTCGAGGACGGGCTCGGACAGGCGGAGGTCGGCGAACGCGGTCATCGCCCTTGATCCTAGGGCGTGCAGGGGGTGCGCACGGACCGGCTGCGCTCAGCCGACGTCGAGGACGAGCTTCCCCGTCGTCCGGCGGGCGACGAGCGCCTCGTGCGCCGCGGCCGCCTCGGCGAGCGGCCAGCGCCCGCCGACCTGCACCGTGACCTCGCCGCGGACCGCCCGCTCGAAGAGGTCGCGCAGCGGGGCGCGGAAGCGGCGCTCGGGGTCGTCGAGGCAGTGGAAGAGCCAGAAGCCGACGACGGAGCGGGAGTGGCGCAGGAGGTGCCCGGTGCGGATCTCGTTCTGCTCCTTCGAGGCGATGCCGCAGACGACGATCCGCCCGAAGGGGTCCAGCGCGCGCAGGGAGGCGTCGAAGCCGGGACCGCCGGCCATGTCGATGACGACGTCGACGCCGCGGCCGTCGTTGGCCTCCCGCAGGCGGTCGCCGAGCCCCTCGGGGTCCGGGTCGACCGCCACGTCGGCGCCGAACCGCAGGGCGGCCTCCCGCTTCTCCGCGCTGGACGCCGTGGCGATGACGCGGCCCGCCCCCATCGGCCGGGCGAGCTGGACGGCCAGCGACCCCGTCCCCCCGGCGGCGGAGTGCACGACGACGGTCTCCCCGCCCCCGAGCCTGCCGCACGTGCGGTGCAGG
>WLOB01000435.1 GCA_009699505.1 Actinomycetota bacterium
AGAGGGAGGGATTCGAACCCTCGGTAGAGGGGTTACCCCTACAACAGTTTTCGAGACTGCCCCATTCAACCGCTCTGGCACCTCTCCAACGGGTCCCTCGCGAACGAGGAATCGACAGGCTATCGCGTCTCCTGCGGCGATGACGTGCCGTCGCGGGCCCCGGAACACGAGCCACGGGCACGCGTCGGAGGGTCCCCCGCGAGCGCTCGGCACCACGGACGGACGAGGGGCGGACAGACGCAGGGAGGTGTCGTCCCGCGACACGAACCCGCATCGCTCTGCGTCCGCGGCGGACCGCCGCAGAGAGGTGTCGCCCTACGACACGGACACGCATCGGTCGGCCGCAGCGGCGAACCGATGCAGGAAGGTGTCGCCCCACGACACGAACACGCATCGCTCGGCCACGGCGGCGGACCGATGCAGGAAGGTGTCGCCCCACGACACGGACCCGCATCGGGCGGCCGTAGCGGCGGGCCGATGCAGGAAGGTGTCGTTCCACGACACGAACACGCATCGCTCGGCGGCCACGGCGGACCGATGCACGGTGGTGTCGCCCCACGACACGAACCTGCATCGCTCGGCGGCCGCGGCGGACCGATGCACGGTGGTGCCCCACGACACGAACACGCATCGCTCGGCCGCGGCGGCGGACCGATGCAGGAAGGTGTCGCCTCACGACACGAACACGCAGCGGTCGACGGCTGCGGCGGCCCCGTCCGCCAGTCGGCCTCCGCCCGCCAGCCTCCGCCCGTCGGCCCCGTCCGCCCGCCGGCCCGCGCCGGCCCGCGCCGCCTCAGGCGACCGCGGCCAGTGCCACGACGAGCACCGCGACCTGCGCGATCGCCGCGCTCGCCCCGCAGGTGTCGCCGGTGATGCCGCCCAGGCCGCGCCGCACCCCGGCCGCGACGCCCGCCGCGACGAGCCCGGCGATCAGCAGCGCGACGGCGCCCGCCCCTACCCCGAGCCCGAGCACCGCGGCGAGCACGGCGACCGCGGTCGCGACGACGCCCGCCGGCAGGCCGACCCGGAGCTCGTGGATCGCTCCGTCCGGGCGGGCCGGTCGCCCGAGCAGCGCGTGCACGAGGATCGCCCACCGCGAGAGCGCACCGGCGGCGACGAGCGCCAGGACGGCGTCGCCGGTGGCCAGCGGCCGCAGCGCGCTCCACCCGATCAGCAGCCAGACGAGCAGCGCCAGCGCCCCGAACGTGCCGATGCGCGAGTCGCGCATGACCTCGAGCCGTCGCGCGCGGTCGCCGAGGACGCCGAGCCCGTCCGCGGTGTCGGCCAGGCCGTCCTCGTGGAGCGCCCCGGTGAGCGCGACCGTCGCCGCGAGCCCGAGCGCCGCGGCGACGCCCGACGCCTCCGCGCCGGGAACGAGGGCGACGAGCGCCAGCACGCCGCCGCCGAGCGCCCCGACCCCTGCGCCGACGACGGGGAACCACGGCGCGGCGGCGGTCAGGCGGGGCGCCTCGTCCGGGCCGAACGGCACGGGGATCCGGGTCAGGAACCCGACCGCGTGGCGCGGACCGTCGAGGGCGGACATGGCGGGGGAGGCTAGTCGGGCCGGTCCTCGCCGCGCGACCCGGCTGCCGCCCCGGACCGGCCGCCCGGCGGCGGACGGCCCCCGTCCGCCAAGCTGTCCGCATGACCGAGGAGGCCCAGGGGTACGTCCGGCCCGCGACCCCCGAGGGCTTCGACCGCTCCCGGGCCGCGGAGCGCGCGGACGACCCGACGGGCTGGCGCTTCCCCGAGGCCGCCCGCGACGCGCTGCAGGAGATCATCGGCGCGCGCCGCGACATCCGCCGCTTCCGGCCCGATCCCGTCCCGGCGGACGTCCTCGAGCGGGTCCTCCAGGCCGCGCACCGCGGGCCGTCCGTCGGGTTGATGCAGCCGTGGCGCTTCGTCCTCGTCCGCGACGACGAGACGCGCGTGGCGATGCGCGGCCTCGCCCAGCGCGAGCGCCTGCGCCAGGCCGAGCGGTTCTCGGACCGCGCGCGCCACTTCCTCGACCAGAAGATCGAGGGCATCGTCGACGCGCCGCTCGGCGTGGTGGTCTGCTGCGACCCGGGCGACCCCGGCGTCGAGGTCCTGGGCCGCGGGACGATCCCGGAGACCGACGTCCACTCGACCGCCTGCGCGATCCAGAACCTCTGGCTCGCCGCCCGCGCCGAGGGCCTCGGCGTCGGCTGGGTGTCCTTCTACCGCCGCGAGGACCTGCGCGGGCTGCTCGGCATCCCGGACCGCGTCGACCCGCTCGCGTGGCTCTGCGTCGGCTGGCCGGACGAGCGGCCGGTCCGCCCGGGCCTCGAGGCCGCCGGCTGGGCGGCGCGCGCCCCGCTGTCGGCCGTCGTCGTCGAGGACCGCTGGCCGGCCGAGGACCTGCTGCCGCTCGGCGGCGCGGTCCCGGTGGCGGGGGCCGAGGCGCTGGGCGGGCGGTCCGGCGACGGACCGGGCGGGACGCCGGCCGGGCCGACCGGCGACCCGTCGCGCGGGACGACGGGAGATCGGCCCGACGGCGCCCGCGGGTCGGCGGACGTCCCGGGCGCGCGCGGCGTTGCACCGACCGACGCCCGCCGCGCCCCGCGCCCCGCGCCGACGGAGCAGGACGACCCGGTGCCGCCGGCGGTCGCCGCCCTCGTGGACGGCGTGGCCGTCCCGGACGAGCGGGTCGCGGCCGCCGTCCGCGACCGCGCGGACCGCCTCGTCAAGCCGGCGGGCAGCCTCGGGACGCTCGAGCACGTCGTGGAGCGCTGGGCCGCGTTCTCCGGCGACGTGCCGCCGAGCCCGCTGCGCCCCGCGATCCTCGTCCTGGCGGCGGACCACGGCCACGTCGCCCGCGGCACGTCGCTCTACGGCGGTCACGTGTCGGGCCAGATCGCCGCCGCGGCCGCACGGGGCGGCACCGCGATCGGCGTCCTCGCGCGTCACCACGCCGGCCGGCTCGCGGTCGCCGACCTGGGCCTCCGCGGCCCCACGCCGCCGGGCGTGCGGCCCGCCCGGGTCCGCGACGGCGGCACCGCCGACCTGGGCGCCGGTCCGGCGATGACCCCGGACGAGCTGACCGCCGCGATCATCACGGGCGCCGCGCTGGCCGGGGAGCTGCTGGACCGTGGGGCGCGCTGCCTGCTGCCGGGCGAGATCGGCATCGGGAACACGACGTCCGCCGCGGCGCTCGCGTGCGCGCTGACCGGCCTGACGCCCGAGCTGGCCGTCGGCCGCGGGGCCGGGGCGGACGCCGCGGGCCTCGAGCGCAAGCGCACGGTGGTCCGCGAGGCGCTCGACCGCGCGGGGCGCCCGACGACGCCGCTGCGCGCCCTGCGTGAGCTCGGCGGGTTCGAGCTCGCCGGGGTCGTCGGCGCGATCCTCGAGGCCGCGCGCCGCCGCGTGCCCGTCGTCCTGGACGGCTTCGCGGTCGGCGTCTGCGCCCTGGCCGCCGTCCGTCTGGCGCCCGCGGCGCGCGAGGCGCTCGTCGCGGGGCACCGCTCCGCGGAGCCGGCGCACGGCGCGGTCCTGGCCCAGCTCGGCCTGGAGCCCCTGCTCGACCTGCGGCTCAGGCTCGGCGAGGCGTCGGGCGCCGCGCTCGCCCTTCCGCTGATCGAGCAGGCCGGGCGGCTGCACCGCGACATGGAGACGTTCGCCGAGGCCGGGGTCGACGGCCCCGTGCCGTCGGGCGGCGCCGCGTAGCCCTCGTCGCGGTCGCCGACCGGCTGCCCGGCGGCCCGCGGCGCGGCGCCCCC
>WLOB01000436.1 GCA_009699505.1 Actinomycetota bacterium
GCCGCGGCGGTCCCGAGGCGCGCGTCGGCGGGCCGGTGGGGCGCCCGGCGCCCGCGCCGGGGCGCGGCACGTCGCGCGCCCGGCGGATCGCGTACCATCCCCGACGCGTTCCGGGGTAGCTCAATGGCAGAGCATTCGACTGTTAATCGAAGGGTTGCGGGTTCGAGTCCCGCCCCCGGAGCCTGAAGGACCGAAGCCCAGTCGTCGACTGGGCTTCTCGCGTTCCCGGGCCCGCCACCGGCGCTCGCCGCGCCCGTCCCCGGGATCCACCGGGCCGCCGGGGGTCGCCGGATCCGCGGCCTACTCCCCCTCGCAGGCCCGCCCGTCGCCGTCGGGATCGTGCGCGGGGTCCGTGCCCGGGGCGACGCGGAACTCGCGACGGATCGACGCGCAGTCGATGCCGAGGTACTCGTTCGGCGACACGACCTGGGTCGACGGGGACGGCCGGGTCGGCCGGAGCGCGGCGCGGGCCTGCGCGACGGCGGCGCGCGACCGTCCGTCGCCCGCCAGCGCGTCGGCCCGGCGGGCGAGCCGGAGCGCCGCCGCGGGATCGAGGTCCCGGGCCGCCGCCGCCTCGGTGAGGAGGCGGTCCGCCCGGGCGCGCGCGGCCACGCCGGCGGGCAGCGTCGCACGGGTGCTCCGACAGACGCCCGGCGGCGACCAGCGGAAGGACCCGAAGGACGCGACGGTCCGCGTCCGGGCGGCACGCAGGGCCCGGTCGCGGGCGGCGCGCGCGTCGGCGGCGCAGGCCGACCGGCGCCGGCGGGCGTCGGACGGGTCGACGGTGCCGTCCGCGCGCAGGCGGACGGCCTCCGTGGTGAAGGCGGTGCGCCGGAGGTCGCAGAACGCGGCCTCCCCCGTGATCCGCAGGTCGCCACGGAGCGCGTCGCAGGCGTCGGCGCGCCCGTCCCCGCCGCCCGAGCCTCGGGCGACGACCAGCAGGGCGCCCACGACGACCAGGACGAGGACCGCCGCGGCGACGGCGACCGCCCCACGGGGAGGGCGACGGCGGGCCGGGGAGCCGGGGGTGGACGACGGGCGGGCCATTGCGACGGCGCACGGTACCGGGACGCCGGGCCGGAGCCGGTGCGGCGCGCGGAAGCCGCCCGTCCAGGTCCGCGGACGCCCGCGCAGGCCCGGGACCGTCCAGGTCCGCCGCCGCCCAGGGAGGTCCGGACCGTCCGGGTCCGTGCACGTCCCGCCCCTCCGGACCGTCCGGGTTCCATGCGCGTCCCGCCCGTCTGGGCCGCCGCCGCCCGCCGGCGTCCGGGCCTCCCGGCGCGCCCCGCGCGTTTGGACCGTCGCCGCACGGGACACCGTGGAGGCATGAGCACCGACACCGACCCGTACGACCTCGAGCGCTTCGTCCGGGCGCAGGACGCGGGCGACACCTACGGCGCCGCCCTGGCCGAGCTGGCCGGCGGGCGCAAGGAGAGCCACTGGATGTGGTTCGTCTTCCCGCAGGTCGCCGGGCTCGGCCGCAGCGACACGGCGCGGCGGTTCGCGATCTCCGGCCTGGACGAGGCCCGCGCCTACCTGGTCCACCCCGTCCTCGGGCCTCGGCTGCGGGAGAGCGTCGACGCGGTCCTCGCGATCACGGGCTCCTCGGCCGAGGAGGTCTTCGGCGGCATCGACGCGACGAAGCTGCGCTCGTCCATGACGCTCTTCCTGCGCGCCGCCCCGGACGAGGAGCGGTTCTCCGACGTCCTGCACCGCCACTTCGGCGGGCAGGCCGACGACGCGACGGACGAGCGGCTCGCGGCCGGCTGAGCCGGCGCGGCGGCCCCTACTGGCCGCCGACCCGCGACTGGACCTGTCCGAGCATCGCGCGGCCGCGGCTCGTCAGCTGCCAGACGCCGAGGGCCGACGACGGACCGCTGGCCAGGCCGTGCGCGTCGAGCCAGACGAGGGCCTCGGCACCCCGGTCGGTGGCCCCGGCGCCGGGCAGGTCGTCCGAGAGGTCGACCACGAGGCGGTCGTGCCGACGGGGTCGCTCGGCCACCTTGGCCAGCGCGCGGCAGTGGTCGTCGGTGAGCGCGGCGATCGCGGTGGTCATCGGCGGTCGGTTCCCTCTCGTCGGTGGTGGGCCCCGGGAGGCGCCGGGCGGCGCGACGCTGCAGGACCCGACGGGGAGTCTGCCGTCCCCGGCGGCGGGAACCCCTGGACAGCCGGACAATCTCGGGGCCCCGGGTCGCGCCGGACGGGTCGCGTCCGACCCGTCCGTCCCCGACCCGCCCGACGCCCGGGGATCGCGACCGGGGCCGTCGCGTCCGTGCCCGACCTGCCCGACGCCCCGGGGTCGCGGCCGGAGCCGCCGCGTCCGTCCCCGACCCGCCCGTCGCTCCACGCGAGGCGACCGGCCAGGCCGCGGATGCCGCGTCCGCCGGGCGCGGCTCTACCCTGCCCGACGTGCCTCGACCGCTCCGCTCCCTGCTCGCGCTCCTGCTGGCCGCCGTCGTCGCCGTCGCGGTGGTCGCCGGCGGCGGCGCGCTCGAGTCCGGCACGTCGCCGCGCCCCCTGCCCGGGGCGGGGTCGGGCGACGGGGACCGGAACGCCGCCGATCCCGCGGGGTGCCGCCGGGTCGACCGCGTCGTCGACGTCGGCCTGTCGAGCACCCGCTACCCGGCGGTGCGGGCGCACTGGGACCGGGCGATCGCCGACGGTCGTCCCCGCGTCCTGGTCCTGCGCCGCACGGGTGCATCCCGCCGCCGGGCCCGCCTCCTGGCCGGCATGCCGACGCGCCCGGGCCGGGACCGCGACGAGTACCCGCCCGCCGCCGCCCGCGCCACCGTGGACGCCGACGTCGCCTACGTCGACGCCTCGCAGAACCGCGGCGCCGGCTCGGTCCAGGGCATCAAGCTGCGCCGCTACTGCTCGGGCCAGCGGTTCCGGTTCGTCTGGTACTGACCGGGGCCGCGCGCGGGCGGCTCAGCCGCCGCGGGGGTCGTCGACGAGCGGCAGGTCCTCGAGCGCCAGGCGGTGCTCGAGGTACTCGTCGGTGATCGGCGCCCACCGGTCGGGGTGCGGGAGCTCCTCCGTCGGCACGTCGAGCAGGCTGCAGAGCGCGTCGATCCACGCGGCACCGTCCTGGACGGGCACGACGTGGAGCATCTGGAGCTCGAGGGAGACGTCGTGCAGCTCGACCTGCAGCCGCGGCGGGGCCTCGCCGACCCCGGGCCGCAGGTTCGTCACGAGGTGCAGGCCGTGCTCCAGCGCCACGGGCTCGAAGCGGGCCGCGCTCTCGATGATGTCGCCCCAGGCGCTCATCGCCCCGCCCGCGCGTGTGTGCCGGTCGTCACGCCGTGCAGTGTGGCGCACCCGGCGCCGGCCCGGCAACCCGGTCATGCCGTGCGGCGCGGGCCCTTCCAGATCTCGCCGCCGCCGACGTCGATCCGCTTCTCGAGCTCCATGCGGCGCAGGACGAGGTGGCTGGGGTTGCCGCCCTCCTGCAGGGTCCGCCCCGACCGCAGCTCCTCGCGCACGACGCTCAGCTCGAGCTCCAGGCCGCGGAGCTCCGCCGCGGCGGTCGACGGGTGCTCGACGGCACGGGCCTTGTCCAGGACGAGGTCCAGCATCCGCTGCGTCGACTCGTCCGCGGCCCGGGGACGGTCCGCGCCGGCGCGCAGCGCCTCGCGCAGCGCGACCGCGGTGCTGCGGTGCACGTCGCGGCCCATCTGCGTGTCGATGCGGTGGTCGTCCAGCAGGCCGGCGGCCTCGGGCCCGGCGGCCCA
>WLOB01000437.1 GCA_009699505.1 Actinomycetota bacterium
GAGAACGCGTAGTGCAGCGAGAACGTCAGCGCGTGGTGGTGGTAGCGCCGGTGGATCGGGTCCTGCTGGAAGTACTCCAGCGTGTCGTGCATCCAGCCCATGTTCCACTTGAAGCCGAAGCCGAGGCCGCCGACATACGTGGGCCGCGAGACGCCGGGCCACGAGGTCGACTCCTCGGCGGCGGTGATCGTCCCGGGCTCCCGCGCGTAGACGACCTCGTTCATCTCCTTCAGGAACGCGACGGCCTCGAGGTCCTCGCGGCCCCCGTGGACGTTGGGCACCCACTCGCCCTCCTTGCGGGAGTAGTCGAGGTAGAGCATGGACGCCACGGCGTCGACCCGCAGGCCGTCGACGTGGAACTCCTTCACCCAGTAGAGGGCGGACGCCAGGAGGAAGTTGCGGACCTCGTTGCGACCGAAGTTGAAGATCAGCGTGCCCCAGTCGGGGTGCGACCCGCGGCGGGGGTCCGCGTGCTCGTAGAGCGCGGTGCCGTCGAACTCGGCCAGCGCCCAGGAGTCGCGCGGGAAGTGCGCGGGGACCCAGTCCAGGAGGACGCCGACGCCGCGCTCGTGCATGCGATCGACGAACGCCCGGAAGTCGTCCGGCGAGCCGTGGCGCGGCGTCGGGGCGAAGTACGAGGTCACCTGGTAGCCCCAGGAGCCCGGGAACGGGTGGCCCATCACGGGCAGCAGCTCGACGTGCGTGAAGCCCATCTCGGCCGCGTAGTCCGCGAGCTGGTCCGCGAGGTCCGCGTAGCTCAGGAGCTCGTCGCCCTCGCCGCGGCGCCACGAGGGCAGGTGCACCTCGTAGACCGACATGGGGCCGGCGAGGTGGTCCGACGCGTCGCGCCGGGCGGTCCACTCGTCGTCGCGCCACTCGTAGGTCGACTCGTGGACGACGGAGTCCGTCTCCGGCGGGACCTGCGTCCGGAACGCGAACGGGTCCGCGTTGAGCTTGAGCGTCCCGTCCTGGGTGCGGATCTCGTACTTGTAGGGCTGGCCGTCGCCGACGCCGGGGACGAAGAGCTCCCAGACGCCGGACGCGCCGAGCGAGCGCATCGGGTGCAGGCGGCCGTCCCAGCCGTCGAACTCGCCTACGACGGAGACCGAGCGCGCGTTCGGCGCCCACACCGCGAAGGCGGTGCCGCGCTCGCCGTCGAGCTCGGTGACGTGCGCGCCGAGCTTCTCCCACAGCGCCTCGTGCCGGCCCTCGCCCATGAGGTGCAGGTCGAGCTCGCCGACGGTCGGGGCGTGGCGGTACGGGTCCCGGACCTCGAAGCTGCCGTGCTGGCCGTAGTCCACGCCGAGGTGGTACCGCAGGGGCAGGCCCGCACCGGGGACCGTGGCCTGGAACAGGCCGGCGTCGTGGAGGCGCTCGGCCTCCACCGGCGCGCCGCCCTCGGGGTGCACGGTGACGGCGAAGGCGTCGGGTCGCCAGGCACGGACGACGAGGCCGTCGCCGTCCGGGGACGGGTGCGCGCCCAGCAGCGCGTGCGGGTCCGCCAGGTCGCGGGCGACCAGGGCGTCCACGTCGCGCTGCAGCGACGCCGCGTCCGGGACGACCGGCGCCTCGGGCGCCGGCACCGCGGCGAGCTGCGCCTCGGACGCCGGGTCCTGCGGGGTCGCGACCGCGCCGGACGGGGCGGCCGCGGCGGCGGACCCGTCGCCGGCGGTGGCGGGCGTCCTCGTCTTCTTGCCCTTCGGCGCCGACGACTTCGCGGCGGCCGGCTTGCGGGGCGTTCGGTCCTTCGGGCTCATGCGATCGGCTCCTCGAGCAGGCGGGCGATGGCGGCGGCGGGGATCGGCACCCAGTCCGGGCGGTGGTCGAGCTCGTAGCGCAGCTCGTAGACCGCCTTCTCGAGCTCGAGCACGGACAGCAGGGTGCGCGTCGCGGACGGCGTGGGCGGCATGAGCGACGGCTCGATCTCGGCGAGGTAGTCGTCGAGGAAGGCGGCGCGGGCGCGCTCCTCCCAGTCCGCCGGGGGCTCGAAGCCGCGCTGCAGCCGGGCGGCGGAGGCCGCGTAGGCCAGCGACCGGAGGAGCCCCGCCACGTCGCGCAGCGGCGAGCGCTTGCGGCGGCGGTCCAGGAGCGCGCGGGCGGGCTCGCCCTCGAAGTCCAGGATGATCCAGGACGGGCCGGCGTCGCCGTCGGCCACGCGCAGCGTCTGGCCCAGGTGGAAGTCGCCGTGGTGACGGATGAGGCGCCCCGCGCCGCCCATGTGGGAGACGAGGCGCAGGCGGTCCCGCGCCTCCTCGCCGCGGCCGGCGATGGCCGACAGGCGCTCGTCGTCCTCCGGGAGGTCCACGAAGAGCCGCTCGATCTGCTCGTCGATCGTGGCGGTCATGATCGCGAGCGCCTCGTCCGTGGGCTCCTCCGGCGCGAACGCCGGGTCGTTCATGTCCGACGCGAGCACGTTGTGCATCCGCGCGACGACGACGCCGAGCGCCGCGAGCTGCGGCAGCAGGCCGTCGGGGTCGCGCAGCAGGTCGTCCAGCACGAGCTCCCAGCCGTCGCGGCCGCCCTCGACGAAGCGCTGGACCACGCCGAAGGTGGCCTCCATGATCTCGCCGCCGTACTGGTACCAGCCGCCGAGCTCGGCGATGTGCGGGAAGCCCCGCGCCGAGAGGAAGCGGGTCATCTCGAGCTCGGGGTTCTCGCCCGGCTCGAGGCGGCGGAACGCCTTCATCACGAGCGCGTCGTCGATCACGACGGACGAGTTGGACTGCTCGGCGCCCATGGGCCGCACGACGGGCTCGTCGGCCGGCGGCAGCACCGCGTCGACCCAGTGGAACTCGACGCGCGGGTCCTCGCCGACGACCGCGCGGTCGCGGAGCATGCCGGCGAGGATCCCCGCGGCCTCCGGGTCGGCGAGCGCGTCGTAGACCGTCGCGCCGTCGAGCCGCTGGACGACCGCGGTGTCCCACGACTCGTCGGCGGGCCGCACCGCGAGGGGCAGCTGGTAGAGCTCGTGCGTGCCGCCGGGGAAGCGCGCCTCGACCACCGCGATGGCCAGGCCGAGCGCGGGGTCGTCGCGGAGCACCACGACGTCGAGCACGTGGACCTGGGCGAGCTCGCGGGACTTCGCGCCGAACCAGCGCTGCTCCGCGAGCCACTCGGCCAGCGTGGCCTCGTCGAGACCGGACAGATCAAGCGTCATCGGTGGGCTCCTTCTCGGCGGGGACCGGCTCGAGCACCGGGCCGTCGTCGGTGTTGCGCAGGAGGAACCAGAAGAACCCCCGCGGGGCCAGGGTGAGCAGGTACGGCAGCTCGCCGATCCGCGGGAACAGGGTCCGCCCGAACATCTCCTCGGGGCACCGCCCCTCGAACGCCGAGAGGTCCAGCTCGACCGCCTGCGCGCTGCGGGCCATGTTGTGCACGCAGAGGACGACGTCGTCCTCGTAGCGCCGGACGTGCGCGAAGACCTTGTGGTTGCTCGGCGAGAGCGGCTCGTAGGTGCCGACGCCGAACACCGGGTGCTCCTTGCGCAGCTGGATGAACCGCTTCATCCAGCGCAGGAGCGAGGTTGGGGTCCGCAGCTGGGCCTCGACGTTCACCGCCTGGTAGCTGTAGACCGGGTCCATCAGCGGCGGGGCATAGAGCTGCGCGAAGTCGGCCTTCGAGAAGCCGCCGTTGCGGTCGCCCGTCCACTGCATCGGCGTGCGGACGCCGTCGCGGTCGCCGAGGTAGACGTTGTCGCCCATCCCGATCTCGTCGCCGTAGTA
>WLOB01000438.1 GCA_009699505.1 Actinomycetota bacterium
ACGTTGTTGCGCTGGCGGTTGAGCTCGATGACCTTGCACTCGATGATCGTGTGCAGGTACTCGTCGAGGTTCGGCACGCGACGGATGTCGACGAGCGACGCCGGCAGGAAGCCGCGGACGCCCAGGTCGATGATCAGGCCGCCCTTGACGACCTCGATGACCGTGCCCTCGACGGGCTCGCCCGTCTCCTGCGCCGCCTCGATGCGCTTCCACGCGCGCTCGTAGCGGGCCTGCTTGCGGCTGACCTTGAGGCGACCTTCGTCGTCCTCCTTGATCATGACGAGGACTTCGACCTCCTCGCCCAGCTCGACCTCGTCGTACGGGTCGGCGTTCCTGCGGATCGACAGCTCCTGCTGCGGGATCACGCCTTCGGACTTGTAGCCCACGTCGACCCAGACCTCGTCTGGATCGATGCGGACGACACGTCCGGTGATCACGTCACCTTCGGCAAAGCCGGGGAAGGTGGCGTCGTAGTTGGGGACAATGTTCCCGTCGACTTCGAGGAGGAGGCCGTCAGAGCCTTCAACCACGGTCGCCGCGGGGATCTCGGTGGTGGACATGAACAGCGCATCCTAGCGCGGGCAGGGCGGATCCGGCGTGCGGGGTCCGCGGGCGCGCGAGGGACGGGGTCGTGCGGGCGCGCAGGCCCCGCGGTGGGCGACGCCGCCGGGGGCGGACGCCGTGCGATGCCCTCGAGATCCGGAGCGGAACCGTGCCAGGCCGGGGGCGTGGTCGCGGTCGGGAGGCAGCCCGGTGCCCGGTGCCGACCGTGGTGGTGTCCCGAGCCCACCGTTCCCGATCCACGTTTCGCAGAGGTCCGTCGCGCCGCACCTGGATCCGTGCCTCCCGGCGGCCACGATCCAGGTCAGGACGCGTCGTCGACGCGTGAGACGTGGACCGGGTCCCCGCTCGCCCACGCGCCGTCCCGTTCGGCCAGCGCGAGGACCGCCGCCGCCCTCGCGACCACCTCGTGGGGACGGTGGCAGAGCATGGTCCACGTCACCCGGAACGTCCGCCAACCCCGGGCGAGGAGCTCGCCGTCCCGGTCGCGGTCGCGCTCCCACTGCTGCGGCGTCGCGTGGTACCGACGCCCGTCGAACTCGACGACGGTCCGCGCCGCGGGCCACGCGAGGTCCCGCTCCCGCCCGAGGACCATGCCGTTGCGGACGGGGGTCGGCAGACCGGCCTCCGTCAGGAGGGTCCGGAGCCTCCGCTCCGCCCGGGACCGCGCGTAGCCGCCGTCACGCTCGTTCCGCAGGAGATCCCTGAGCGGGCGGGCGCCGCGTCGCGCGCCGGCCCACGCGAGGACCGCCTCGATCTGCACGTCCGTCACCACCCCTGCAATGCGCGCACGGTCGAGGCAGCGCTCGACGTCACCGACCCGCGCCACGGCGGAGAGGTCGAGGAACGTCCGGGCGGGCGTTGTGACCCAGAGACCGCGGTGCCTCGCGACCTGCCACCCCGGCAGCTCGGTGACCACGGACGTGCGGACGCCGTCGACCACCGGCGCGTTCCCGCCCACCTGCAGCAGGTCGACGCCCGCCGGTGGGTCGGCGAAGCCGTGGACCGCCGCAGCCGACCACCTCGCGAGCGCGGATGCCCTGCGCCTGGTGAGGAGCAGCGCCGCCGTCTCCAGGGCCAGTTCGGGGGCGACTGCGTGGCCCACGAGGTAGACACCCCTCCACCCGGGTCGGACCGGGTGGAGCCTGGAGCCCCGACGACGCCGGGCGATCTCTCCGGCGCCGATGCCCAGCTCGAGCATCTGCCATCGGGCGACGACGCCGTGCTGGCGGGCCGCGAGGTCGGCGATCACCGCGTCGGTCGTCGTGCCGCGGGACGCCGCGTCGTGGTGTTGCCGGGGCGTCGCATCGTGGTGATGCCGGGACGCCGCGTCGTGGTGATGCCGGGGCGTCGCATCGTGGAGTTGCCGGGGCGTCGCATCGTCGGAGGCTCCGGCGTCGTCGAACCGTGCGGCGTCCTCGGAGCCTGCGGTCGTCGACGGCTCGTGCACGGCCGTCACGCGCACCGATCCAGCTCTCGGGGGGCGGGTCGGACCCAGACCGGGTGCGGTGCATCCCGGCGACCGCGATCCACGACGCCGCCCCGGATGCCTGTCGAGACCTGGATCCGGGAGCACGCGCGACCGTCGAGGACCATCATGGACCGCACGGTGCCGGTCCGGTGGACGGAGCACGACCGACGACCGGATCGCCGCGATGTCGGCACGCATCTGCGGTCGGGCGTCGCGATTCCTGCACGAGTCGGCGGCCCACGATGCCGGCGGACCTCTGCGGTCGCGCGTCGCGATGCCTGCACGAGTGGGCGGCCCGCGATGCCGGCGGACCTCTTGCGGTGGGGCAGCGTCGTCGCGCGATCGCGGGGGTGCGCCGGACCCCGCACGGGCCCGCCTCCGCCCGCCGCTACAGTCGACGGCCCATGCCGACCCGAGCGACGAAGCGCGGCGACGACCGGACGCCCCTGGACCTCGACTGCGACGTGCTGATCTGCGGGGCGAGCTTCGCAGGGCTGACGGTCGCGCGGGAGCTCGCGTCCTCCCCCGCCCGTCCGCGGGTGGTGGTCGTCGACCGGTACGAGATCGGTGAGCGGCAGACCTCCGCGTGCGCCGTCCCGCGTCCGTGGCTCGAGCTCCTCGGCCTGACGGACGCGATCCTGCAGGAGTTCGGGTCGATCACCGCGCACACGGCCCGGGACGCGTTCGAGTGGGAGCTGCCCGAGCCGTTCGTGACGTTCGACTACGGGACGCTCTGCCGGCTCCTCGCCGCCCAGGGCTCCTTCGCGTTCGAGACCGCCAAGGTCGAGGGCCGCGGGCCGGCCGGGTCGTCGCCCGGCGCCCCGCTGACCGTCCTGACCGACCGGGGGCCCGTCCGGGCACCGCTCGTCGTCGACGCGCTGGGCTGGCGCCGCGTCCTCGCGCCCGCCGCCGAGGCCGCGATCCAGCCGCCGGAGGCGTACCTGTCCCGCGGGCTGGAGGTCCACCCTCCGGGCCGGTCGGACGAGCTCGCGCTGTACCTCGACCCGCGCTACGTCCCCGACGGGTACTCCTGGTCCTTCCCGGCCGGGGACGAGGTCCGGGTCGGCGTCGGCTCGTTCGACCCGCACCACCACGTGAAGGACCCGACGCTCCGCCTCGTCGAGGACCTCGGCCGCGAGCCCGAGGGCTTCCAGGGCAACTGGATCCCGCACCGCCTGCGGCCCGCGACCGGCGACGCGGTCTTCTTCGTCGGCGACAGCGCCGGGCACTGCCTGCCGCTGACCGCCGAGGGGATCCGCCCGGCGTTCCACTTCGGGATCGCGCTGGGCCGCGAGCTGCGGCACGTCGTCGAGGGACGGCAGACCCGCGAGCAGGCCCTGCGCCGCTACGCGTCGCTGTCGGCCCAGAAGGACCCGGCGTACCGGTGGCTGCTGCGGCTGCAGCGGCTCGTCGGCGGCATCGTCCCGCACCGGCGGACGCTGACCGCGGCCCTGCGCGCGACCACCCCGGCGCCCGTCGCGCGGCGCGCGTGGAGCGCCTACCTCGGGACGCTCCCGGCCTCGCGGTGGTCGGACGGCCCGTCCGACGCCGGCCCGACCGTCGGCGCCCGCCCCGCGGACCCGCAGGGCCCGGCGGTCGCGCCGGAGGTCGAGGTCGTCGGCGCCGCGCGACCCGTCGGCGTCCCGGGCGACTGACCGGACCGGGTCGCGGCGCCGGCGGCCCGCGGTCC
>WLOB01000439.1 GCA_009699505.1 Actinomycetota bacterium
CAGGCAGCGCACGATGTGGCGCATCTGGTTCTCGATCAGCGCGAAGTACGACGAGCCGTTGTAGCCGTAGGGGCCGAGGATCGAGAAGAGGTTCGGGAAGCCCGGGACGCTGACGCCCTCGTAGGCCTGGAAGCGGTGCTCCTCCCAGAACGCCTCGAGCCCGAGCCCGCCGCGACCGGTGACCTCGTACGGCGGCATGTTGCCCGACTGGAACGCCTTGAAGCCCGTCGCGAGCAGCAGGACGTCGACCTCGTGGTGCGTGCCGTCGACGGTGCGCACCCCGGTCGGCGTGACCTCGGCGATGCCCGTCGTCTCGAGCGCCACGTTCTCGCGGTTGAAGGTCTTCAGGTACTCGTTGTGGAAGCTCGGCCGCTTGCAGCCGAGGGTGTAGGTCGGCGTGAGCTTCGCGCGGGTCTCGGGATCGTCGACCTGGCTGCGCAGGAACCGCTTCGCCAGCCGCTCCCCGACCGCCGCGACCGGGACCTTCGTCGCGAAGTGGGCGGCGATCGGGAAGGTCAGCTCGACGTAGGCGTTGCTCGCCACCCGCGCGACGCGGCGGGCGCCGGGCACGCGGCGCAGCACCGTGCCCGCTGCGCGCCCGATCCGCGCGTCGGGTTTCGGCAGGCACCAGATCGGGGTGCGCTGGAAGACCGTCAGCCGTGCGACGTCGGGCGCGATCGCCGGGATCACCTGCACCGCCGACGCGCCCGTGCCGATCACGGCCACGCGCTTGCCGGCGAGGTCGACGTCGTGGTCCCAGCGGGCGGTGTGCATCGTCGGGCCCGCGAAGTCGTCCAGGCCCGGGATGGCCGGGATCTGCGGCTGGTTGAAGATGCCGGTGGCGCCGATGACGTGGCGGGCGAGCAGCGGCTCGGCGTCCTCGAGCTCGACGCGCCAGAGGTCGCGGTCCTCGTCGAACGTCGTGGCCGTGACGCGGGCGTTCAGGCGGATCCGGTCGCGGACGCCGAAGCGGTCGACGCAGTCCTCCGCGTAGGCCTTCAACTCGCGGCCCGGCGCGTAGACCCGCGACCAGCCCGCCCGCTGCCGGTAGGAGAACTGGTAGCTGAACGACGGGATGTCGACCGCGACGCCGGGATACGTGTTCCAGTGCCACGCGCCGCCGACGCCGTCGCCGGCCTCGAGCACGAGGACGTCGTCCTGGCCGGCGTCCTTCAGCGCGATCGCGGCGCCGATGCCGGAGAAGCCGGCGCCGATGACGACCACCTCGTGGTCGGGGGCGAGGACCTGGGACGTGCTCATGGGGTGCTCCGTGACGTCGAGGGGGCACCGGACGGCGCTCAACCTACGGTCGCGTAGCCTAGCGTCGGCGATCCCGGGTGTCGAGTCGCGGTGCGAGGGCTCCGCCCGCACGGGCGCCGTCCTCAGGAACGTCCCAGGAACCGCACGCGCGGATCCCAGCCGCCCGGCCGATCTTGCTGGTGCGCCGGTCCTCACGCCCGGCGAGATCCCAGGAGCGACGAGATGCACGCACAGCACGACGACGACCACCGCGGCACCGCCGCCCCGCAGGCCCGCTCCGCCACGGGCGCGCACGGCCACGTCCCCGCCGACGGCCACGACCACACGGACGGCCACGACCACGCCGACCGCCACACCCGCCGCACGCTCGTCGGGGTCGCCGGGGCGGTCGGCGCCGGCGCGATGCTGTCGCAGCTCGGCACCGCCGGGGGGCTGCTCGAGCGGATCGGCCTGAGCGCCGAGGCCCAGGCCGCGACCGCCGCCTGCGTGCTGACGCCGCAGAAGACCGAGGGGCCGTACTTCGTCGAGGAGGGTCTGAACCGCTCCGACATCCGGACCGACCCGAGCGACGGCTCGACCCAGGCCGGCGTGCCGCTCGCCCTGACGCTCGTGATCGTCGACGGCGCGGACGGCTGCACCCCGGTCGGCGGCGCCACCGTCGACGTCTGGCACGCCAACGCGCTGGGCAAGTACTCCGACGTCCAGTCCGAGGGCACGAAGGGCAAGCGGTTCCTCCGCGGCTCGCAGGTCACGGACGCCGACGGCAAGGCGACGTTCACGACGATCTTCCCCGGCTGGTACCAGGGCCGGGCGATCCACATCCACTTCAAGGTCCGCCTCTACGACGGGACGAGCAGGACGTTCGAGTTCACCTCGCAGCTGTTCTTCGACCCGACGCTCGAGAACCAGGTCGTCGCCACCAGCGCCTACGGCAACCGCGGCACGCCGGACACGTCCAACAGCCGCGACGGCATCTACGGCTCCGACGGCGGCACGCTCGTCGTCGCGCTGACCGGGACCCCGTCGACGTCGCTGGCCGGCACCCACGTCATCGGCCTCTCGAACGCGCCCGCGACGACCACCACCCCGTCGACCGGTTCGGCCGGCAGCGGCACCGGGACGGGCACCGGCACCACGACGGGCAGTGGCTCGTCGGCGGGCACGACCTCGACCGCCGCGGCGGTCGAGGCGGCCGTGAAGACCGTCCGCTGGGTCCGCACGTCGACCGGCCGCCGCATCCTGCGGATGACGCTCGACCTCGACGAGACGGTCGCCGTGAACGCCCGGCTCACCCGCAACGGCACGACGATCGTCCGGAGGACCAAGGCGTCCCTGGGGTCGGGGACGCGCACGCTGGACCTGCGGATCCCGGTGCGCAGCGCCAAGGGGCGCGCCCGCCTCGCGGTGACGTTCACCGACGGGACGGGCGCGACGAAGAGCGTCCGCCGCAACGTCAGCGTGCCGAAGAAGGCCTGACGCGGCCCCGGCGCGCCTACCGCCCGGGATAGATCGCGTAGACCTTCGCCCGGCGCTGCGCCAGGCCGGCCTTGTCGGTCGCTCGCAGCGTCAGCGTGTAGCGGCGGCGCTTCACCAGGCCGGAGGTCACGATCGTCCCTCGGCCGCTGCTCGTCACGCGGGCCTTGACCTTCTTCGTGACGGTGCGACCGCGGTCCTTCGAGCGCAGCGTCGCGCTGAGCGAGCGGATGCCCGCGCTGGGCGACGCGTCGCGGACCGTCACGCGGGTGACGCAGCGGGTCGCGGTGCACTTCCGGGAGCCCAGCTTCATCGTCGGCCGCGCGGTGTCCGTGGTGCCGGAGGTCGGCGTCGTCGCCGGGGGCGTCGCGGTGGCGTCCGGCGGGATGTTCGACGCAGCCCGGAGGAACTGGTTCACCGACGACTCTGCGATGCGGGTGTAGAGGCCCGGCCGGCCCGGCTGCGCGCAGCCGATGCCGAGGCTGACGATGCCCGCCAGGACCGTCCGGCCGTTCGCGACGACGGTCAGCGGTCCGCCGCTGTCGCCCTGGCAGGAGTCGATGCCGCCGCCGGGCTCGCCCGCGCAGAGGACGCGGTCGTTGACCGTCGCGCCGGTGCCGACGAAGGTCTGCGCGCAGGTCGACCGCTTGTAGACGTGGGTCGTCGCCGTCTGGAGGTCGCGCGGGTAGTCGCTCGTGGAGCCGCCGAGGATCGTGCCGACGCCCGACCCGTTCTGGGGGGTGCGGTCGCCCCAGCCGGAGATCTTCACCTCGGCGCTGCCCTCCGGGTCCGCGAACGTCGCGGCCTCCGCCGCGGTGATGAGGGGGAGCGGCGCGATCGAGCTCGTGCCGTCGACCGCCGGGGTGCCCGTGTAGAGCGGCTCGGCGAGGGTCAGGACCGCGGCGTCGCCGTCGAGGTTGTCGAGCGTGAAGCCGGGGCGGACGACCATCTGGGTGACGGCGACGTCGCGGG
>WLOB01000044.1 GCA_009699505.1 Actinomycetota bacterium
GGCTGATCACGTCGTGCTCCGCCCGCAGCGCCGGGAGGATCGGGTCGAAGGAGTCCCGGTTGCCGCCGAGCCCGTGGATCATCAGGAGCGGCGTGCCGGAGCCCCCGCGCTTGAAGGGCAGCGTCTGCGAGGTGCTCATCCCGTCGGCAGCTGCCCGGAGCGCACGCGGGCGGCCATCTCCTTGGACTCCGCGCGGTAGACCTCGCCGTTTTGGAGCTCGAGGACGGGCAGCTTGCTCTGCCCGGAGATCGCCTCGACCTCGGGGCGCTTCCCCTTGCCCCAGCCCTGCTTGACGATCTCGTAGTCGATGCCCTGGGCGTCGAGCTCCTTCTGCACGACCCAGCACGCGTCGAGCTTGGTGTGCAGGAAGGTGTAGTTGCAGCGGTGGAGCTTGACCTTGGCCATGCGGGTCACCGTACCCGCCGCGCGGCCCTCCCACCGACGCTCAGGTCGCGGGCGCCTGCTCCCAGGCCTGCCGGAGCGCCCCGAGCAGCGCGTCGGCGGGCTGCGCGCCCGTGACGAGCATCCGACGGTCCAGGACGAACGCGGGCACGCCGCCCAGGCCGAGGTCGTGGGCCTCGTCGCCCTCGCCCTCGACGGCGTCGGCGTACTCCTCGCCCGCCAGCACGCGCTCCACGTCCGCGCGGTCCAGGCCGACCTCGACGCCGAGGCGCACGAGCGTGGGGCCGTCGCTCAGCAGCTCGCCCTCGACGAAGTACGCCTGCAGCAGCCGCTCGTTCAGCTCGTCCTGCAGCCCGTGCGCGCGGGCGAGGTGCAGGACGCGGTGGGCGTCGCGCGTGTTTCCGGGCCGGGCGCGGTCGAGCCGGTAGTGCAGGCCGACCTCGGACGCCATCGCGCTCACGCGCTCGTTCATCCCGCGGGCCTCCTCCGGCGTGCGGCCGTACTTGCGCGCCAGGAGCACGTCCAGGCCGCCCTCCACGGCGGCCGGCATGGACGGGTCGAGCTGGAAGCTGCGCCACTCCACCTGCACCTCGTCGCGGTGCTCGAAGCGCGACAGGGCGTCCTCGAACGACCGCTTCCCGATGTAGCAGAAGGGGCAGGCGACGTCGGACCAGATCTCGACCTTCATGCGACGACCCTACGGGCCCGCGCGGGGCGGCCCGCGGGGACGGGCGGCTCAGCCCACGGCGCGGTCGAACGCGGCGGACACGAGCACCCGGCCGTCCGGTGCGGTGATCCACCGAACGTCGCCCGTGCCGCGCACCTCGGCGGGCCCGGCGAACGCCGGCGCGTGGTGCTCGAGGTCCACGCCGAGCGGGCCGTCGCCCGGCCCGAGGTCCGTCAGCCCCTCCTCCAGCGCCCGCCAGGTCGCGGCGTTGTTCACGTGCCCGGCGACGTCGAGGTCGGCGGCCACGAACGTCCAGGGCACGGACGGCGCGTCCTCCGGGGGCCCCGGGTGGCGCAGCCGGGCCTTGACGCGACGGCCGGCGGCGGACGGGCCGTAGACGTCGAGGAACGCCTCGGAGCGGTGCGGCAGGAGCGTCTCGCGGTGCAGCGGCACCCAGATCGCCGCGGCCTCCACGAGCCCGCCCGCGTCGCCGGTCAGCGTGGTGCGACGCTCGGCCACGAGCGGCCCCAGGCCGCTGCACGCGGTGCGCATCGACAGCCGCTCGCCGAAGACGGGGAACCGCTCCACGCGCACCTGGGTGCGGCGCAGCACCCACACCACCTCGAGGTCGATCCCCGAGTCGACGACGTCGTCGTATGCCACCTGCTGCAGCCAGTCCGCGACCGCGTCGAGCCGCGCGCGCCCGGCGACGGTGGTCGAGGCGGGCCCGACGCGCTGGGAGAGCTCGTGGACGCGACCGACGGTCGGGAAGGGGACGGGCGCCTCGAGCTCCATCACCCGGAGCGTAGGGGGCGGACCGCCCGTCGCCCATCGCGGACCGGACCTGTCCGCGATGGGCGGCAGACTGCGCGCATGCTCGAGACGTCGGCCCGGCTGCTCCGCCTGCTCTCGCTGCTGCAGATGCACCGCGACTGGACGGGCACGCAGCTCGCCGACGAGCTGGACATCACGCCCCGCACCGTGCGCCGCGACGTGGGAAAGCTGCGGTCGCTCGGCTACCCCGTCAACGCGGCGCCGGGCGTCGCGGGGGGCTACCGGCTCGGCGCGGGGAGCGAGCTGCCGCCGCTCCTCCTGGACGACGACGAGGCCGTGGCGGTCGCCGTCGGCCTGCGCACGGCGGCGAGCGGCAGCAGCGTCGCGGGCATCGAGGAGTCGTCGCTCCGCGCGCTCGCCAAGCTCGACCAGGTCCTGCCGCCCGCGCTGCGCCGCCGCGTCGTGGCGGTCCACGCCTACACCGTGCCCGTGCCCGGCTTCGGGCCGGAGGAGGTCGACGCGGAGGCCCTGTCGACGATCGCCGGCGCGTGCCGCGACCGGCTCGAGCTGCGCTTCGGCTACGGCACCCACGACGGGACCCGCAGCCGGCGCGTCGTGGAGCCGCACCGGATGGCCCACCTCTACGGCCGCTGGTACCTCGTGGCCTGGGACCAGACCCGCGAGGACTGGCGCACCTTCCGCGTCGACCGCATCACCTCGCGCCTGGCGCTCGGCCGCCGCTGCCCGCGCCGCGAGCCGCCCGACGCCGACCTGGCCGCGTACGTCCTGCGGCAGGTCTCCGCGACCCGCGGCCGGTACCGCGCCCGCGTCCGCCTGCACGCCTCGAAGGCGTCCGTGCAGCCGAAGGTGCCCGCGCACTTCGGCACGCTGACCGAGATCGACGACGAGTGCTGCCTGCTCGAGGTCGGGGCGGGCTGGATGGGCGGCCTGGCGGTGCACGTCGCGTCGATCGGGGTCGGCTTCACCGTGCTCGAGCCGCCGGAGTTCGCGGAGGAGGTCCGCACCCTGGCGGCGCGCTTCGCCGCCGCGGTGCCGTCCGCGGGCGGGGACGCGGGCGCCGACGCGACGGGCGGGGACGACCGGTGAGCGGGCCGGGGGTCACGGACGCCGGCGACCTCGACGCGCCGGGGGGAGGCGACCGGTGAGCGACCCGGAGGTCATGGACGCGGGCGCGGTCGCCTTCCGCGTCGCCGGCCACGGCCTGCACGAGCGCGTCGACCCGCTGCGGGCCGTCGCGGCGTGCGGGCTGCAGGAGTACCCGCCCGGCCACGCCGAGGTGGCGCTGCACGCCCGGGCGGGCGAGGTGCCGGACGACCATCCCGTCCGGGCCCTGCTCGTGACGGTCAACGCGATGCGCGGGGCGCCGTACGTCGTGCCCCGCGCCGACGTCGCCGTCTTCACCCGCGCGCTCGTCCCGGAGGAGGAGGCCGGGCTGCGGGCGCTCGTCGGCTCCCTCGTCGCGAAGGAGCTCGAGGCCGCCGGGCACGGGGTGGGGGAGGCCCTGGACCTCGTGGCGGACGCCGCGCGGGAGGGGCTGGCCGGCGGGCCGCTCGGTCGGGACGCGTTCCACCAGGCCCTGCGCGAGCGACTGCCCGACGGGCTGCTCCCGTGGTGCCGGGGCTGCGGGAGCCACCACGTCCGGCCGGGGCTCTGGCGCGCCCTCGGGCCGCTCGGGGTGACGGAGATGCCGGACCGGGCGGTCTTCGCGCTCGCCGGACCGGGCGACGACCCCGGGGACGTCGACCTGCCGGCGGCGCGGCGGGAGCTCGTCCGCCGGTTCCTCCGGGCGTACGGTCCGTCCACCCACACCGCGCTGGCCTCGTGGGCGGGGACGGCCCCGGCCCACGCCCGGCGCCTGTTCGCGTCCGTGGCCGACGAGCTGACACCCGTCCGGCAGGCGGGCGCGCGCCGGTGGGTCCTGACGGAGGACCTCGACCGCCTCCTCGACCCGCCCCCGGCCACCGGGGTCCGGCTCCTCCACGGCCACGACCCGTTCGTCGCGGGCCCCGACCGCGCCGCGCTCGTCCCGGACCCCGCGACGCGCAAGGCGCTGTTCCCCGCCGTCGGGCGTCCCGGCGTCGTCCTGGTCGACGGGCGGGTCGCGGGTCTGTGGCGGGCGCGCAAGCGGGGCCGCACCCTCGAGCTGACGGTCGACGGGGCCGCCTCGTCCGCCCTGCTCGGCGACGCTCCCGAGGTCCTCGCCCGCCTGCGCGGCTGCGCCCGGGCCACCGTGGTCTGAGCGCCCGTCGCCCCCGCGAGGGGGCCGTTCCGGCTGTGTGACCTGGGCCGTCGGCGGACACCCGCACCATCCCGTTTGACACTTGTGCACCGAGCCCCGTAAGTTCGATTGCCGCGGGGCGCGTAGGGCGTCCCGACCCAGGGTAGGAGTCATCGCACACATGGTCGAGAAGGCAGCAGCACCACGAGTCTCGCGCTGGCGACGGAAGGCCCTCGATCTGGCGGGCGCGATGACGACCCCGCTGCTGCCGGACGACTACATCGCGCTGCTCGATCCGCGCTGGTCGACGCGCGAGGCCACGGGCACCGTCGTGCGCGTCCGGTCCGAGACCGACGACGCCGCCACCGTGATCGTCAAGCCGACGCACCCGTGGCCCGGCCACCGGCCCGGCCAGTACCTGCGCATCGGCGCCGAGATCGACGGCATCCGCCACTGGCGCGCCTACTCGCTGACGTCGGACCCCGAGCACCCCGAGGGGCTCGTGTCCGTGACGATCAAGCACGTGTCCGAGGGCAAGATGTCGCCCTGGTTCACGGAGCAGTGCGGTCCGGGCACCGTCGTCTTCCTCGGCCACGTCGAGGGCGAGTTCGGCCTGCCGGACCCGCTCCCGGAGAAGATCCTCATGATCAGCGCCGGCTCGGGGGTCACCCCGATCTGGAGCATGCTGCGCGAGCTGCGCCGGCGTGCCGCGCTGGACGACGTCGTCCACCTCCACGGCACCCGCACGACCGAGGACTTCATCTTCGGCCCGCAGCTGCGCGAGCTGCACGACGACCAGGAGGGCTACCACCTGCACGAGCAGCTCAGCTCGGAGGACGGTCGCCTCCAGGTCGACAACCTCGACGAGCTCTGCCCGGACTGGCGCGAGCGCGAGGCGTTCCTCTCCGGTCCGCGCGAGATGATCGACGACTTCGTCGCCCACTGGGAGGCCGAGGGGCTCGAGGAGCACCTGCAGACGGAGCGCTTCCAGCCCGTCATCGGCACGGGCGACGCCGAGGTCGGGTCGGGCGGCACCGTCTCCTTCGTCGTCACGGACAAGGAGGCGACCTGCGAGCAGGGCATCTCCATCCTCGTCGGCGGCGAGGAGGCCGGCGCGAACCTCCCCTACGGCTGTCGCATGGGCATCTGCCACACGTGCGTCGGCGTCCTCCGCGAGGGCCAGGTCCGCGACCTGCGCTCGGGCGAGGTCCACGGCGAGCAGGGCGAGACCGTCCGCACCTGCGTCAACGCCCCCGAGGGCCACGTCGTCATCGAGCTCTGACCGGGAGGGGCCCGGCCGACGGCGCCGGGCCCCGCCCGACACCCCCTTCCAGGCCCTCCGGGGCCGCACCACCTTCCAGGCTCCCCAGCCACCCGAAGAACAGGACACCACCGCATGACGCCTCCCACCGGAGCCAGCACGGCCTCCATCCCCGGCACCATGGACGACGAGAAGGCCGGCCCGTCCCGTCGTGACGGCGACCCGAACGCCTTCAACCCGCTGTTCCGCCTCTCCTCCGAGCAGATCGAGGAGATCGGCGCGGAGTTCCAGAAGATCCACGACGAGGTCAAGGGCGACCTCGGCGACCGCGACGCGCAGTACATCCGCTCCATCATCGAGTTCCACCGTCGCCTGACGGCGCTGTCGCGCATCGTGCTCATGGCCTCGCGGTACCCGCCGGCGTGGGCGCTCGGCACCGCCGGCCTGTCCGTGGCGAAGATCCTCGAGAACATGGAGATCGGCCACAACGTCATGCACGGCCAGTGGGACTGGATGAACGACCCCCAGATCCACAGCTCGACGTGGGACTGGGACACCGCCTCGACCGCCGCGTCGTGGAAGCACTCCCACAACTACGTGCACCACACGTACACGAACGTCATCGGGCTCGACAAGGACGTCGGCTACGAGTTCATGCGCGTGGACCCGAAGCAGCGCTGGTCGCCGGAGTTCCTGGCGCAGCCGCTGATCAACGTCCTCGTGATGCTGTTCTTCGAGTGGGGCGTCGCGATCCACGACATGGACCTCGAGGCCATCAAGAAGGGCACGAAGAAGAAGTCCGACCTGATGAACGACCTGAAGGGGATCGGCAAGAAGGGCGGCCGTCAGGTCCTGAAGGACTACATCCTCTTCCCGGCGCTCTCCGGCAAGCACTGGAAGAAGACGCTGAAGGCGAACTTCACCGCCAACATCGTCCGCAACGTGTGGTCCAACGCGATCATCTTCTGCGGCCACTTCCCGGACCAGGCCTACACGTTCACCGAGGAGGAGATCGCCGACGAGACCCGCGGCGGCTGGTACGTCCGGCAGCTCCTCGGCGCGGCCAACATCGAGGGCTCGGACACGTTCCACCTCATGAGCGGCAACCTCAGCTACCAGGTCGAGCACCACCTCTTCCCGGACATGCCGAGCTCCCGCTACAAGGAGATCGCGCCGAAGGTCAAGGCGATCTGCGAGAAGTACGAGCTGCCGTACAACACGGGCCCGTTCTGGCAGCAGTGGCTCATGGTGCAGCGCACGATCCTGCGCCTCGCGTTCCCGGGCGGCGACGAGACGCCGAAGCCCGGCCCGTACGTCGCTCCGCCCGAGCAGCCGCGCGCCGAGCGCACGGTGCAGGCCGTCGACGGCCCGATCCCCGCCTTCCCGTAGGCCGGAGGGTGGCGCCGGTCGGACCGGGGTAGCCGCAGGGCATGCCCCGGACCCCGACCGACGCCCTCCCCGCGCTCGACCTCGACGAGGTCCGGCGCGGGCTGGAGGCCCGTGACGCCGAGCTGCGCGAGCGCATCGGCGTCATGGCCGCCGCGCCCGAGCGCGGCTCGACGCTGAGCTTCGGCAAGCGCATCGGCGACGGTACGATCGAGGCCGTCGGCCGCCTGACCGACGTCGGCGTCGGCACCACGCTGGAGCTCGAGGAGGCCCGGGTCGCCCGGGCGCTCGAGAAGCTCGACGACGGCACCTACGGCCTCTGCGACGCGTGCGGCCGGCCGATCGCCCCGAAGCGCCTGCGGGCGATGCCGGAGAGCGTCCTCTGCATCGAGGACGCGGCGAAGCTGCGTCGCTGACGGACGGCGCTCACCCTCGCGGCGACATCTCCCGCCGAGGACCGCACGCCGGGACGGCGGACGAGCAGGCCCCGGCTCCCGGCGGTCAGCCGCCGAAGATCGAGGCGGGCAGCTCGAAGACGTCGAGGTCCTGGAGGGGCGGGCCCTTGCGCGGACGCCGCGGACCGGCGGGCTTCGTGCGGCCGCGGCCGCCCTTGAACCGCGTGGGCCCCGTCGGCGCCGCGTCGGGGTCGACGAGCCGGAGGCGCTCGCCGCCCAGCTCGGCCATCGCGGCCTCGAGCTCGTCCTCCGCGACGTCCAGGCCGGCGTCGGCCACGAGCCGGGCGGCGTCGCCGGCCCGCACGCAGAGCACGCCGCGCTTCGTCCCGAACGGCTGGATCGCGACGGCGGGGTGCGCGGCCAGGAGCTCGCGGAGGGCGTCGGGATCCATCCCCGCGGAGGATGCCCGATGCGACGGTCCGGTGCCCGGCCCGCCGCCACCGAGGCGTGCCGATCTGCGCCTCGAGGCGTGCCTCCTGCGCACCGAGGGGTGCCGATCCGCGCAGCGAGGGTCGCGATCTCGGACCGCGCGCCCAGGCCCCCGGGCGGTCCTGACAGACTCCGTCGCATGACCGAGATGGCGTCCATCACGCTCGAGGGGGCCTCCTTCGAGGACCGCTTCCTGAAGATCCTCGAGGCCACGGGCCTCGAGCCGGAGGAGTTCGAGGGCCTGCCCTACTTCTCCTACAGCCCGTTCTTCGTGATCGCCGGCGCGACGATCTCGCCGAAGATCCGCGAGCACGGCGACCACTCGCACTTCGAGGGCGTGCTGATCGAGGTCCCGGACGACCAGGTCGAGATCTTCCTCGACGTCCTCCCGGAGCTCCTCGAGCAGCTGCAGCCGCTCGACGAGGACGAGGACGCCCCGCAGGCCTGAGCGGGGAGCACGCCGCGGCCGCCGACGCCAGGCGGCCGCAGGTCGGGCTCCGCGACGTCGCGGACGATCGCCCGCACGGGGCGCCGGGTCGCCCGCCAGAGGGGTCCCGGGTTCGACGAGGCGCGTCGGCGCTCGCGGCCGGACGGTGCACTGCGTCCACGGGGCGTCGGGGAGCGTTCTCCCTGCAGGACCCGCGGCGCCCCGCCGCGTGCCCGGCACCCCGAGGAGCCCGCATGCCCGTCCGCCCCCTGATCGCGTCCGCGACCGCCCTGACCGTCACCGTCGGCGTGGTCGCCGCGTTCGCCGTCTCCGGCTCGCAGGCCGCCACCACGAAGATCGTCAAGGTCGACGACTTCGAGTTCAGCCCCTCCAGCGTGACCGTGAGGCGGAACACCACGGTGAAGTGGGTCTGGGTCGGCAGGGCGGAGCACGACGTCGAGTCGATCCGCAAGCCCCGCGGCGCGCGGAACTTCGCCTCCGACGTCATGTCGAAGGGCTCGTACTCGCGCAAGTTCACGAAGGCGGGCACCTACAGGATCGACTGCTCGATCCACGCCTCGGTCATGAAGATGACCGTCCGCGTCAAGTAGGCGCCGGACCGCGGGGCGGCGCCGGACCGCGGGCGACGCCCGCGGCCGGGCCCGCTGCGGCTCAGCCCTCGGAGGACCCCGCGTCGAGCGTGTCCGGGAGGGCGTTCAGGCCCGCGACGGCGACCGGGATCTCGTCCGGACCCCCGACGACCTCGAAGGTGCGCCCGACCGTCGACGCGTCGTCGAGCACGGCGAGCAGCGTCGCCGCGACGTCGGCCCGCGGGATCGGCCCGCGCTCGACGTGCCGGGCGGCGTGGATCCGGCCGTGGCCGTCCTCGTCGGTCAGCATCGCCGGACGGACGATCGTGTAGTGCAGGCCGCTCGCGCGGACGTCGGCGTCCGCCTGCGCCTTGGCGCGCTGGTACTCCGCGTACACGTCGTCGCCCTCGATCTCGCCGTCGATGCCGATGGCGGAGACGATCACGATGCGGTCGATCCCGGCGTGCCGGCACGCGTCGATCGTCTTGACGACGCCGCCGTGGTCGACGGACCACTTGCGCTCCGCCGGCTGGCCCGGCCCGGAGCCGGCGGCGAAGACCGCGGCCGTCGCCCCGCGGAACGCGCCCGCCAGGGACTGCCCGGTGGTCTCGTCGGCCTCGAGGTCGACGACCACCGGGTCGATCCCGTCCGCCCGCAGGTCCTCCGCGTGGTCCGCGTTGCGGATCACCCCCCGTGCGGTGTCGCCGCGCTGCGCCAGGAGCGCACCCAGCCTCCGCGCGATCTGCCCGTGTCCTCCGACGATGACGACGTCCATGCCCTCGACGCTAACGGACGGGGATCAGCGGCCCTTGAAGGCGGGGCGCGGGCGGGGCGGCGGGGGAGAGCTGCGGCCTGACGGGTCCGGGATCCCCGGGGACCCGACCCGGGAACGCCGGGGGTCGGACCGGGGGAGTCCCCCATGGTGGGCGGGGCGCCCGGGTCGCAGGATGGCGGCATGACCCAGATCCCCGGTGCCCTCCGTCCCACCCCCGCCGCCCGTCCGTCGCGCTCGCTGTTCGAGATCCTCGGGACGCTCGGGCCGGCCGCCGGGACCCCCGCCGACGACGTGCCGTTCCGCGCGGCCTGCGTCCTCGAGGCCGCGCGCCGCGGCCGGCCGGCCGGTCCGCCGCGTCCGACCCCGCACGGCGTGGCCCCGCCGGCGGGGTGAGGTCCCGGGGCCGGGCGCGGCGGCGGACGGCCCGCGGCCCGCGGCCCCGGCGACGCGGTGCGGTGACGAGGTCGGGGCGCGGCGCACCGCAGCCCGTCGGCCCCGCCGCGAATGACTCGGAATCCGCGGGGTACGGACCTCGCCGTGCCCGACGCCCTCGACGACCTCGCCCGCGACGCCCTGGGGATCGACGCGCTGCGCCCGGAGCAGCGGACGGCGATCGACGCCGTCCTCGCCGGCCGCGACGCGCTGGCCGTCATGGCGACGGGGTCCGGGAAGTCGGCGATCTACCAGCTGGCGGGCCTGCAGCTCGACGGGCCGACCGTCGTGGTCTCGCCGCTCATCGCCCTGCAGCAGGACCAGGTGGCGGGCCTGCACGCGGCCACGGGCGACGAGGACCTGGCCGTCGCCCTGAACTCGCAGATGGGCCGGCGGGCCCGGCGCGACGCCCTCGATGGCCTCGGCGCGGGCCGTGCGCGGTTCGTGCTCCTGTCGCCCGAGCAGCTCGCCAACCCCGACGTGCTGGCGGACCTCGAGGAGGTCCGCCCGGCGCTGCTCGTCGTGGACGAGGCGCACTGCATCTCGGAGTGGGGGCACGACTTCCGGCCGGACTACCTGCGCCTCGGCGCCGCCCGGCACGCACTGTCCGGCGACGGCGCCCGCCCGCTGCCCGCGCTCGCGCTGACCGCCACCGCGGCGCCGCCCGTCCGCGACGAGATCATCTCCCGGCTGCGCATGGACGACCCCGAGATCGTCGTCGGGGAGTTCGACCGCCCCGAGCTGTGGCTCGAGGTGCGCCGCTTCGAGGAGGAGCCCGCGAAGGACGCGGCGCTGCTCGAGGCGGTCGAGGAGCTCGAGGGCGATGGGCTCGTCTACGTCGCCACGAGACGGGCCGCCGAGGAGACGGCCGCGACCCTGCGGGACCGCGGGGTCGACGCCCGCCACTACCACGGCGGCATGCCCGCCCAGGAGCGCGAGGAGGTCCTCGACGCGTTCGTCGCCGGCGACATCCGCGTGGTGGTCGCCACGATCGCGTTCGGCATGGGCGTCGACAAGCCCGACGTGCGCTTCGTGCTGCACCACGCGCCGTCCTCGTCGCTCGACGCCTACCTCCAGGAGGTCGGTCGTGCCGGTCGCGACGGCGAGCCCGCCACCGTGGTCCTCTTCTACCGGCCGCAGGACCTCGGGCTGCGCCGCTTCCAGGCGGGGGCGGGCCAGGTCGACGCGGACCAGATCGAGCGCGTCGCGGCCGTCGTCACCGCGTACGGCGACGCGCTCGACCCCGCCCGCCTGGCGGACGAGCTCGACCTGACGGCGTCGAAGGTCACGACGGCCGTGAGCCGCCTGGAGGACGCCGGCGCCGTCGAGCTGACCCCGGACGGCCGCGTCGCGCCGCTGCGCGGGCCGGAGGACCTCGAGGACGCCGTCCAGGAGGCCGAGCAGGCCGGGGAGCACCGCCACGCGTACGAGGAGTCGCGCATCGCCATGGTCCGCACGTACGCCGAGACGCGCGACTGTCGCCGAGAGGTCCTGCTCTCGTACTTCGGCGAGGCGTTCTCCGGGCCCTGCGGCGCCTGCGACAACTGCGCCGCCGGCCGTTCCGGGGACGAGGCGGCGGAGGAGGACGACCGCCCGTTCCCCGTCGGGACGGCGGTCCGCCACGCCGACTGGGGCCCCGGCGTGGTCCAGCGGTACGGCGGCGAGCGGATGACGGTCCTCTTCGAGGACGCCGGCTACCGCACCCTGGGGGTCGACCTCGTCGTGGATCGCGAGCTGCTCGTCGCCGACGACTGACCCCACCGGACCGGCTCCGGCGGACCGGCGACGGCGGCGACGGGCGACGCCGGCGCGCCGGGTTCCGGGGAGCTCCGACCTCGTCCTGCGGCACCCCGGACGGCGCCGGCGGCGCGGCGAGGCGTCCGGCCGGCCCGCGCCGACGTAGCCTCGGCATGGCCCGTTACGTCGGAACCGTCCAGTCCAACCGCCCCGCGGACGAGGTGTTCGAGGACCTCGCCGACTTCACGTCCGTCGCGCAGTGGGACCCGGGCGTCGCCTCCTGCGAGCACACCGGCGGCCGGAAGGGCGAGGTCGGCTGCCGGTTCCACGTCGTCCAGGACACGACGGGGCCGGACATCGGGATCGACTACGCGATCACCGAGATCGAGCACCCGCGCCGCGTCGTCCTGCGCGGCACGAACGCCTGGCTCGTGTCGATCGACGTGATCGTCGTGGAGCCGACCGCGACGGGCTGCGAGGTCACCTACGACGCGACGATCAAGCTGAAGGGGCCGCTCGCGCTGGCCGACCCGCTCATGTCGCTCGGCCTCAAGCGCATCGGCGCGAAGGCGAAGAAGGGCCTGACGGATCACGTCAACGCCTGACCGGCGCTCGGCCCTCCCGCGGGCGGGGGCCTAGTGCAGCTGCCAGTTGGGGTCGTGGTCGTCGAGCACCCCGTCGAAGTCCATCCGACTGCCCTCGACGGCCGCCTGGAACAGCGTCCGGTCGATGCGTCCCTGGTAGACGGGGACGCCGAGCTGGATGCAGGTCGCGATGATGTCGACCCGCTTCACGCCGACCGCGTCGGCGAGCTCTTCGGGGGTGAGGTGGACGGCCATGGGACTCCTTCGGGAGATCGTTCCGGTTGTCCCCTCCGGGTTGTAACGGAGCCGCCGGACCGACGCAAGGCCGGACCGGGGCGCCGGGGCGTCCTCAGCCCTGCGCGTCGGGGGCCGCGTCGCTGCGGCCCTGCGCGACGAGCCCGTCGAGCACGGCGGCGTCCGCGGCCTCGGCGCCGACGATCTGCGCGGCCACCGTCGTGCGCAGGTTGACCACCGCGTTCATGCCGGTGTCCATCGTGACGTCGACGATCTCGCGGGCCTCCTCGAGCTGGTCGGCGCGCAGCCCCGCGATCGCCACGACGAGCTGGTGCTGGCCGTAGCGGCCGGTGACCGCCGGCGACGGGAAGAGCTCGCTGAGGAGCGCGGCGGCCCGGGCCACGACCTCGTCCGGCAGCGTCATGCCGGGGTCCGTGACGTCCTCCATCGACACGACGACGACGCCGACCTCGCGCGCCTCCTCGAGCATGTGCGTCACGCTGCCCTGCACGCTGGCGCGGTTGGCCAGGCCGGTGAGCTCGTCGCGCGTGGCGAGCCGCTCGAGCGCGCGCTCGCTCAGGCGCCGCGTGGTGATGTCCGTGTGGGTGACGACGGCGCCGATCCCGGGCACCTCGAGCGTCCGGACGCGCAGGCGGAACCACCGCAGCTCGTCCGGGGCGTGGCAGTCGTACTCGACCGCGAAGGTGTCGCGCTCGCCGTCCAGGACGCTGCGGATCCCGGCGCTGATCGGGTCGTCCTGCTCACCGGCACCGGCGACGGTGCTCGCGGCGACGTAGTCCATGCCGATCCAGTTCGGGTCCTCCCAACCGTTGTCGAGCGCGAAGCGCTGCCACGCGACGTTGACGTGCAGGATCCTGCCCTGCTCGTCCAGCACGACGACGTGGTCGTCGACGGCGTCCAGCGCACCGACCACGGCGGCCAGGAGCGTCGGGAGCTGCGTCGACTGCGAGGGTCCGTTCTTCATCCGTTCTCCAGCCGCGGGGCGCGGGTCGCGAGGGCGTCGGCGGGGGACACAACCGGTCATGGTACGGGACCGCTCAGCGGGCATCGCCGACATCGGTCACGCGTCCGCTCCCCGGGGATGCGGGTCAGGCGGCGACCGACGGGTCGTCGGTCGGCTCGTCCTCGAGGTGCTCGCGCATGCGGTCCATCGCCCGGTTGAGGATGCGCGAGACCTGCATCTGCGAGACGCCGATGTCGTGGCCGATCTCGCGCTGCAGGCGCTCGTCGAAGAACCGCAGCTCGACGACCTCGCGGTCGCGGGGGCCCAGCACCGACAGCGCGTCCTCGATCTCGTCGCGGAGGGTGACGTCCTCGTAGCCGAGCTCGCGGGAGCCCATGGTCTCGAGCGGGGACGCGCTCTCGCCGTCGCCCGGGAGCGTGAAGTCGAGCGACTTGGCCCGGTAGGCGTCGTGGGCGATCTCCGCCTCGAACACGTCCTCGACGGAGCAGCCGAGCTGCTCGGCGATCGCGACCTGCGAGATCCCCGGCTCGACGGCCTTCGCGCGGGCGACCTTCGCCTGCAGCTCCTGCATCGACCGCGGCACCTTGACGGCCCACGTGTGGTCGCGGAAGTGCCGCTTGATCTCGCCGGCGATCGTGGGCCGCGCGTACGCGCCGAAGCTGCCCCCGCCGGAGGCGTCGAACCGCTCGAGCGCCTTGACGAGCGCGAGCATGCCGACCTGCAGCAGGTCGTCGGCGGACTCCCCGCGTCCCGTGTACTGCCGGACCACGGAGCGGACCAGCGGCGTGAAGCGCTCGACGAGCTTGTCGAGGCGCCGCGGGTCGCGGGTCGCGCGGTACAGCCGGATCAGGGCGATGTCGAGCAGGTCGCGCTGCTCGTAGGACTGGGACACGATGTTCCTCCGCACCCAGGGGGACGGGCACGTCGACGGCAGTACGCCTGGATCGCTCGGAGCGGTGGCTCCGTGCGCCGCTGACGCGTCTGGGGGGATCGTCCGCCGCGGGGGCGCCCCCCACGTGCACCGCCACGACCGTCACCCGTTGTCCGAGCGACCGCCGCCGACGGCGCGCTGCGCCATCTGATCTCCGGTCACACACTACCGTCCGACGCCCGGCAGTCAACCGCGGGTCCGTATACGTACCCGCGGGCGCGCCCGCCAAACAGCAGTCGGTCCCCGTGCCGGGGTGATCGGGCCGAGGTCCGCCGGCAGGCCCACGGGAGGGGGCGGGCCGGGCCATACTCCGCGCATGGTCGGCGAGCGGAACGTCCTGGGCGAGGCGCTCCAGGAGTGCGGGACCGACCCGGTCACGGGGTTCTTCCGCGACGGCTGCTGCCGCACCGGCCCGCAGGACCAGGGACGGCACACGATCTGCGCGGTCGTGACGGCGGAGTTCCTCGAGCACCAGCGGTCGATCGGCAACGACCTCTCCACCCCGGTGCCGCAGTTCCGGTTCCCCGGCCTGCGCCCGGGGGACCGGTGGTGCGTCACCGCGCGCAACTGGCTGCGGGCCCACGAGGACGGGGCCGCCGCGTTCGTCGTCCTGGCGGCCACGCACGAGCGGGTGCTCGACGACGTGCCGCTCGAGGCGCTGCGCGAGCACGCGGTCGACGTGCCGCCCGACGCGCGGCCGTTCGAGGGGTAGGCGGGGCGCTGCGGGGCGCCCGCCCGGCTACGTCAGGACGGCGATCGCCACGAAGAGGGCGGCCGCCACGCCGCAGACGACGGCGACCGCGCCGAGCACCTGGATCCGGCGGTCGGCGTGGACGATCCGGTCCTTCACCTCGAGTCCGCCGTCGACGCCCTGGTCCAGCAGGCGCTGCGCCCAGGCGAACTCGAAGGACAGCATCGCGAGGCCGAGCGGGATCACGACGACGGCGGGGCCCGGGAAGATCACCATCGCGACCCCGGCGAGCACGACGATCACGCCCGCCACGACCCAGGCGATGCGGTACACGCGGCCCTTGTCGCGGTACGCCTCGCGCCGCGCCTCCATCTTCCGCAGGATCCGGGGTTGCTCGCGCCGGGGCTTCGTCTCGGACATCGGGCATCTTCTACCCGCTCGGACCCGTCCCCGTGCGGCCGGTTCGGCCGGCCCGCGGTCCGTGACCGGCTCAGCCGCCGAAGAGCCTGCGGGACCCGATGACGCGCGTGACCTCGATCTCGATCGCCACGCGCTCGGGGTTGACGCGCGGCTGCCGGTAGCGGGCGGCGTAGCGCTCCACCGCCTCGGCCACCCGGGCCGGGTCGTCCGTGGTCCGGGCCACCCCCTCGAGCGTCAGCCACCGTCCGCCGTCGACCTGGCACACCGCGGCGAGGCTGCCCTCCCGCGCGTTGCGGGCCTTCTGGCTGCCGCCGCCCGTGATGACCCGCGCGAGACCGCTCGCGGGGTCCCAGGTGAACCCGACGGCCGTCACGTGCGGCGTCCCGTCGCGGCGCATGCTCGTGTACGTCGCCAGGTGCCGCTCCACGAGGAACTCCAGGGCGTCGGGGGTCAGGGCGTCGGGACCGGCGGGCATCGGGCGATCATCGCGGCCCGCTCGGCGGCCCGCGGCGTCGTCGGACGCGCGTCGGAGCGTCCGCACCGGAACCCTTCTGCACGAATAGCGCACAGACAAACGGCATGCGTACACTGCGGCGGTGTCGGTCGGCGACCTCGTCCTCATCGCCGTCGCCGGCTTCGTCGCCGGCGGCATCAACGCCTTGGCCGGCGGCGGCTCGCTCGTCCTCTTCCCGGTCCTCCTGGCGACCGGGATGTCGCCGCTGGTGGCCAACGTGACCAACACGGTGGCCTCGTGGCCGGGCACCGCCGGCGGCGTGCTCGGCCACCGGCCGCTCCTGCGCGGGCGCCTCCGACCGCTCCTGCCGCTCGCGCTGGCCGGCGCGGTCGGCTCCGCGCTCGGATGCCTGCTGCTGCTCGTCCTCCCGGGGTCCGCCTTCGACGTGGTCGTGCCGGTCCTCGTGCTCGCCGCGTCGGTCCTCCTGGCGCTCGGTCCCCGCATCACGGCGTGGGTCGACGAGCGCGCGGCCGCGGCCGACGCCGACGACGATGGCCCGATCGCGGTCGACCTTCACGATCCGGTCGCCGCCGACGACCTGCGCGCGGCCGCGGCCGACGGCGAGGACGCCGGCGCGGGCGGTCCCCGGCGAGCGGGCGGCCGGGGCGCCGTGCCCGCGCTCGGCGCGGCCGGGATCTACGGCGGCTACTTCGGTGGCGCGATGGGGGTCGTGCTCCTCGCGGCGCTCAGCCTGACCCGTCGCGACGACCTGCGGCACCTGAACGCCGACAAGTCCGCCCTCTCGCTCGTGGACTGCTCCGTGGGCGTGCTCGCGTTCGGGCTCTTCGGTCCCGTGGAGTGGGCGGCGGTGCTCGTGGCCGCCCCGACCGGGCTCGTCGGCGGCTACCTGGGCGCGCGACTGGCGCGGGTCGTCGACGAGCGGCTCCTGCGGCTCGTCGTCGTGGCGGTCGGCGTCGCCGTGGCGGCGTGGCTCGCGCTGCGCTGAGCGCGAGCCAC
>WLOB01000440.1 GCA_009699505.1 Actinomycetota bacterium
GTGGAGGACCTCGAGCTCGAGCCGTACCCGGCGTTCACCGCGTCCGACGGCTACGAGGCGATCCTGCGCGAGGTGCAGACCGCCGGTCTGGACTACGCGCTCCTGCTCGACGAGCACCGCCGCCCGCAGCGCTGGCTCCACGCCGACGAGCTGCAGGACCGGCCGGCCACCCCGGACGCCGTGGGCCAGGCCGTCCAGGGCGTCGTGATGGCGACGACCACGCTGCACGACGCGATGGACGAGATGCTGAGCTCCGGCACCGGCGTCGTCCCCGCCGTCGACGACCGCGGCGCGTACCTCGGCACCGTCCGGCTCGACCAGGTCACCGCGGCGCTCGAGCAGATCCACCACCGCACCCAGGCCGAGCAGGACGACGCCGCACCGGTCCGCACAGTGGCCGAGATCACGGGCGAGATCGACGGGCGCGAGGTCGCCGCCGCGCAGGAGCGCCGGGACGCCGCGGAGGAGCCCGCGTGAGCCGCACCCGCTTCGCGCTCCGCCTGCTGGCGACCCCGGTCGCCGTCGTCGTCACCCTCGTGCTGCTCTACGTGCTGGTGGGCGAGCGCACCGACGCCATCGAGGTCTCGTCGCTCGCCGGCGAGGGCGCCACGACCGCGCACGCCTACGACGGCAACGTGACGACGGCGCTGCTCGAGCACCTGCGCCTCGTCGGCATCTCGGCGGTCGCCGTGCTGCTCATCGGCATCCCGCTCGGCGTGCTGCTGACCCGGACCCGGTCGCGCGTCGTCTCCTGGGTCGTCAACGGCTCGTTCAGCGCCGGGCAGGCCGCGCCGGTGATCGGCGTCCTCGTCCTGCTCGTGATCTGGGCCGACGGCCTCAAGACCTGGATCCCCTACGTCGCGTTCACGATCTACGCCGTCCTGCCCGTCATGCGCAACACCGTGGAGGGCATCCGCAACGTCGACCCCGGGCTCATCGACGCCGCCCGCGGACAGGGGTTCTCCCGGCAGCAGGTCCTCACACGCGTCGAGCTGCCCCTGGCCGTGCCGATCATCCTCGCCGGCGTGCGCACGGCGCTCGTCCTGCTCGTCGGCACCGCGACGCTCGCGACGTTCGTCGACGGCGGCGGCCTGGGCGACATCATCAACGACGGCATCTCCAACCAGCGCGACCCGGTCCTCCTCACCGGCGCCATCCTCGCCGCGACCCTCGCCGTCGCGATCGACTGGATGGCGGGCATCGCCGAGCGCTACCTGAGCCCCAAGGGCCTGCGGACGGGGAGCACCGCATGATCCGCCTGCGACGCGCGCCGCTCGCCGCGCTGGCCGCCGGCGCGCTGGCGCTCACCGGCTGCGGCGCGCAGTACTCCGGCGGCGGCGACGGCCCGCTGAAGGGCGCGCAGATCGCCTTCGGGTCCAAGAGCTTCACCGAGCAGAAGGTCCTCGGGCAGATCGCCGTCCAGTACCTGCGCGACCAGGGCGCCGACGTCTGGGACCAGACCGGCCTCGTCAGCTCCGCGGCCGTGCGCGACTCCCTGACCCGCGGCGACATCGACGCGTACTGGGAGTACACGGGCACCGCGTGGCTCACGTACTTCGGCAACGACAAGCCGATCCCCGACGCGGACGAGCAGTTCGAGGCGGTGAAGAAGGAGGACTCCACGAAGAACGGCATCGACTGGATCGACCGGGCGCCGCTGAACAACACGTACTCCCTGGCGATCGCCGGGGACCGCGCGAAGGAGCTCGGCATCGACTCGCTCGGCCAGCTGAAGGAGTTCCTCGCGACCGCCGACGGCAAGAAGGCCACGTTCTGCGTCGCCGCCGAGTTCGCCAACCGACCCGACGGCTTCCCCGGCGTCCAGAGGGCCTACGGCTTCAAGGTCGCGAGCAACCGCACGCGCCGCCTGGACGAGGGCCTCATCTACTCGCAGACCGCCAACGGCACCTGCACCTTCGGGGCGGTCTTCGAGACCGACGGCCGCATCAAGGGCCTCGACCTGACGACGCTGAAGGACCCGGACCGCTTCTTCCCGCCCTACAGCGGCGCGATCTCGATCCGCAGCGCGAAGCTGCGCGAGTGGCCGCAGATCGAGCGCCTGATGAAGCCGATCGCCGAGAAGCTGACGACGGCGAAGATGCAGGAGCTGAACGCGAAGGTCGACATCGACGGCCAGCTGCCCGAGAAGGTCGCCCGCGAGTGGCTCGAGGGCGAAGACTTCATCGACTGACGGGTGACTACCCTGGACGGTCGATGTCCCTGACCGTCATCAAGCTCGGGTCCAGCGTCGTCGTCGACGACCACGGGCGCCTGCGCCGCGACCTGCTCGCCGCGCTCTGCGCCACCGTCGGCGGACGCCACCGCGACGGCGAGCGCTTCGTCCTCGTCTCCAGCGGCGCGATCGCCCGCGGGATCGAGGAGCTCGGCCTGCCGAGCCGGCCGGTCGCGATCGACGCGCTGCAGGCCGCCAGCGCCGTCGGGCAGGGCCGCCTGTTCCGCCAGTGGGACGACCTCCTCGGCGCCGAGTCGCTGATCGCCGCGCAGGTGCTCCTGACGCTCTACGACCTCGGCGACCGCGAGGCGTTCGTCAACGCGCGGCGCACGCTGGCGAAGCTCGTCGAGTTCGGCACGGTGCCGATCATCAACGAGAACGACACGACGACGACGGAGGAGATCTCCTTCGGCGACAACGACCTGCTGGCCGCCCAGGTCGCGATCATGCTCGGCGCCGACCGGCTCGTGCTCCTGACCTCGACGGACGGCCTGTTCTCCGCCGACCCGCGGCGCGACCCGGACGCCGAGCTCGTGCGCGAGATCCACGACGTCGAGCAGGCGCTGGCGGACAACGACGTCGGCACGACGACCTCGAGCCTCGGCACCGGCGGCATGCGCTCGAAGGCCCTCGCGGCCGAGATGGCCGCCGCGGCGGGCATCACCACCGTCGTCGCGTCCGGCCTGCGGCCCGAGGCCCTGCCGCGGGTCCTCGCTGGCCAGGACGAGGGCACCCGCTTCGTCGCCGGCGACGCCCGCTGGTCGAGCTTCAAGCTGTGGCTGCGCTACGCGAAGCCCGCCCGCGGCTCGCTCGAGGTCGACGAGGGCGCCCGCCGCGCGCTCGCCCGCGACGACACGTCGCTGTTGCCCGTCGGCGTCGTCGCGGTCCATGGCGACTTCAAGGTCGGCGACGCGGTCGACATCCTCTGCGACGGGCGGCTCGTCGCCAAGGGCCTGTCGGGCTACGCGTCCGGCGCGCTGCGCCGCGTCATGGGCGAGCGCACCGCCCGCGTCCGCGAGCTGCTGCCGCAGGCGCCCGAGGAGGCGGTCCACCGCGACCGCCTCGTCGTCGTCTGAGGGGGGGAAGTCGGGACGGGCCCCGAACCGAGCGTCCCGGGTCCGGGTCGCTTCCGGGGTCGGCGGGGCTCGGCCCACCCGTCGGAAGCGGGACGGGCCCCGAGCCGAGCGTCCCGGCTCCGGGTCGCTTCGGGTCCCGCCGGGCTCGGGCCACCCGCAGCGGATCAGCAGTCCGGGACCGCGTAGTGCTCCGAGGCGTACCAGAAGGTCATGTCCGGTCGGCCGCCGAACGCCGGGACCTCGACCTCGTAGGCGTTCGTGCCGCCGCACTCGTCGCCCTCGCCACCGACGTCGAGCCGCAGGCCCTGCGCCACCGCGGCGGCCGCCGCCGGTCCGGCGTCGCCGAGGAAGAAGCGCCGGCCGGCGTGGAACGGCGTCGTGCCGGGGA
>WLOB01000441.1 GCA_009699505.1 Actinomycetota bacterium
TGCTTGTCCATCATTGCTTCTGCGATTTCTTTCGGAAGCAATGATAGAATTAATAGGTTCATACCGGCCGGTGATTGATTGATTGATTGAATGTGTGTGTTTCTATATATAATATATAATATATATAATATTGTCTTCAATTTTATTCAGGTTTCATTTTTTTTACGACGACGCGGCGCGACCTATGATAAAAAAATTGAACCCATTTTTACAATGCCGGTATATGCCTGTATGCCGAGAAATATCATAGAATGGTTGGAAAACTTCACACATACAAGACGAACGAAGCGACTGGCAAACTGATGTGCCCTTATTGCAGCGAATACGAAACGTGCAAACAATCCACGATGTCGGAACACGTGCGACAAAAACACGCAAGGGACGCAGCCCGTCCAATGGTGAATGAAATATGCCCCCATTCGAATTGTGGAAGAAGTTTCCGTACCAAATCCCTGTTACGAAACCACCTTGCCTCAAAGGCGCACGCGTGCTGCGCCGCAACACCGACAACGTTCTCGTGTGAAAAATGCGACGCTTGCTTCGCAAAACGGGGCCAGCTGATTAGTCATTTTGTGAGATTTCATTTGCCAAACGATACGATGGCCGTGCGCGTGAGCGATGGTGCGGCTGCCGATTTTAAGTGTACTCATTGTTCGAAAATTATGAAACAGGTTCCAATGACATATCACGTCGGAATTTGCAATCCAGCATCCCCATTTTCAAAAAGCCAAGACTGCTGCCAAGAAGTCAGCCTTATCGATATGATAACCCGGTGGATCGACCTTGATTCTATTGTGCTCAGATCGTTGTAACAACATAATAAATAGTAAAAAACCCATTTTTTACTATTAATTTGAAATTCTAAGTCTTATACGAATATTTTCTCGATCCGTGACCGCGAATGTGGCGGGGTTGTCGTTGATCTCGTCGCCTAGATTGCTTTTTGTTTTTATGTTTCCTGGTGGCTCGCTGTTTCTGCTGTTTCTGCAGTTTCTGCAGTTTCCTGTTTTTATTTTTGCCGCCAAGAACGAGGCCTAATCTTCTACTAGCATTTGGATGTTTTGTAAGCATGTATCTATTAAGATTTGGAAAGTTATTAGCACAATATGCCCCAAAACACCCTCGTTGACGAGGAGAATCGGGAGGAGGAGGATGATGAGGAGGAAGAGGCTGTGGCTGATACTCGGCACCACCCTCATCGCATAATGCTAGCGATGTAACACGAGCTCTACACACAAGACATCTCAACCGATCAGGATTAGCAATATAGCAGTTTATGCAAGAGACACAATGGCTGCAAGGTATAAATTTTAGATTTGGCTTATTTGTAAGACAACTAACACACTCACGATCATCATCACCTGCTTCTACATCCGACATTAACCCGTTTGGAAATCGTGGACTTCTGGCTGGTGCAGACGCCCCCCGATATGGTGTTCTAGGTATATGTATTGGTCGCATTGGGGCTGCCACCACCATTGGGGCTACCGTTGGTTGTAATGGTGAGCCAGGTAGAGCTGGTTGTGGTGGTTGTGGTTGTGGTTGTGCTTGTGGTGGTTGTGGTCTATTACGCCACTTTTGCCTAGCGTTTACTAATGCTTCGCTTGATTGCGCAGCGATTTCTAGCGTGTAAGCTTCTCTCTCAATTGGAATACCGCTTATCATTACCTGCGTTCGCCCGGCGTCATTCTTTTGATAACAAATAGATCCATTTGGGAGTCGTCTCATTGTAAAAATAATTGGGTCACCAACGAATTGAGTATCAAAAATGTCTCCATCAAAATTTTTTATCAGGCGATATCCCCGTTCCCGATACGACCGACTTTGCAAGTTATTACTACTTTCATTTGATGCAAAATAAGTTACTCCTTGAGGTTGATCAATATTATACATAAAATCGAGGTATGCGAATATCTGATAGTCTCTCGCGGGATACCATCCGGGTTCCATAGGTTGTTGGCCGAGTCGTGGAGATGGTAAAGATGGACCGATTAAATATACTTTAATGTCCTTAACATCCATTATTCCTATTCCCGTTTCGGGTGCGTTCGCCGGATTCCAATACCTAAGTATAACTTTTTTAGTGTTAGTAATCATAACTTTATTAGTGTTGATATGCTGAGTTGTAATTCCGTAGAGATCAGTATCACTCAAATAACTAGTCCATAATTTTTGAACCGCTTCAGGCGCAGGTATCCATTGAGATGAATCTATTGTATTTGCATGACGTATTCGTATATCTTGGGTTTGGTCCACGGCAGCAGCAGCAGCAGCAGCAGCAGCAGGAGAATAAACAGCGGCGGTAGCAGCAGGAGGATAAGCAGCAGGATGAGAATAAAGAGTACCAATTTCCTCAAACGTTATACTTTGAATATTGGCATAGTTAAACGCCGCGTTTAAATGATGCACGTACGTATTTGATGCGATGGCTGCATCTACACTCTGATACCGGCCTTCATTGCCAGGTCCAGCGTGCGGGTCTGCGCAATTTGTCGTCGCTATAGTTACTTCTGGGTCCAGGCCTTGTTCAAGCGCATCTTTATTATTGGTTACTAAAAACTCATCAAACATGTTCATCTCAGGAATCGTAAATGTTTGAAATGGTAAAATAATTTTTTCAATTTTCGTTTTCGCCATTATATCCCGAGCTCCTAATGTCGTTATACCGGCACATATTCCCTGAAGTCTGGCTTTTTCGAGAAATGCAGTTCTGTTTGGAGCATTTTTGGGGGTATCGCCGTGAAGTAATATATTTTCTGAGAAAAAACCCAGACCCGCTCTTAAAAACTTAAAATGTACTTTTTTAATGCTGTTGCTGTGTATATCTGCCATAAATCGTACGGAATCAAACGCCTGCATAAACTCGGTTTTAAATCCTACTACGGGGCTTTTTAGTTTTCCGTTAATGGACTGACCCATCACGGTCCACTTGGCATCGCGGTCCGCCGCATCAACAAGCGGCCGCTCCTCTTTGTACATTTTCAAATATGTATCATTTTGCCATTGTCTATATTTACCTAGTGTTGTTGTAGTGCCTTGGTTGGTACCTTCATAAATAACGGTATTGTCGAGTTCCGTCGGATAAAAGAAAAGAGCCCCAGTATTGTATATACTGTTTTGCCATTGAAGCCCGCATTGATCAACAATTATTGTTAACTTTTTATCTTTATCATCTATAACAATTGGGTCCGGTGGGGGATACTGTCCATTATATCCTCCTGTTTTTTCCGGATACGTTATGCCGACAACGGTCGTATTTTTTACCAGACATCGAATTGTTGCAATTTTTTCTACAGATAAAACTCCGCCGTAAAGAGATGTTTTCATAATACCGTCAGTATTAACCGATTCATTGCGAGCAAGAACTTGAAGGTGTTTTCCGTTAAACTCTGTAATATTTGCTGGAAGTATTATGGATTGTTGTGAGTCATACGGGTTACGTAACTGCATATTTATACACTTCTGAATGCCTGGCAACGATCTGAATGCTGTCAATATATGGCTAGGGCATATCACAAATGCAATTTTAGGATTAATACCTGTAGCGTTTTGTGACGAATAACCCTGAGTTAGTGACTGGGTCGGTTGAATGGTAATTTCAGCCGGCGGCTCAGCCGGCGGCGGAACATAGCTCGGCGGTACACCGTAAGCTGGTCGTCTATCCATTTTACGTTTATTTTTATTAATAGTAA
>WLOB01000442.1 GCA_009699505.1 Actinomycetota bacterium
AGCGCGCGCTGGAGGACGCGAACGTCCCCGCGTCCGAGGTCGACTTCGTGATCGCCGCCTGCCTGCAGAGCGACGACATCGCCCCGTCCATGGCCGCCGTGGTCGCCGACGGCCTCGGCACGGACCACGCCGGCGGCTTCGACCTCTCCTCGGGCTGCTCCGGCTTCGTCGCCTCCGTCGCCACCGCGGCGGGGCTCATCGAGTCCGGCCGGGCGAGCACCGTCGTCGTGGTCGCCGCCGAGGCGATGAGCCGCCTGACGGACAAGACGGACCGCGCGACGGCCGGGCTGCTCGGCGACGGCGCCGGCGCGATCGTCCTGCGCGGCACGACGGAGCCCGCCGACGACGCGCACCCCGGCCGGACCGGCCGGTCCGTCTTCGGCTCGGACGGCGCCAACGGCGGCACCGTCCGCGTCGCCACGGACCACCCCTCGGTCTACGACGACGGCGAGTTCGGCCCGGGCAAGGCCGGCCAGGTCCAGATGAACGGCTTCGACACGTACAAGACGGCCGTCAGCCGCTTCGAGTCGACGGTCCGCGACACGGCCGCCGCGAACGGCACGGCCCTCGACGACGTCGACCTGATCGTGCTGCACCAGGCCAACGGCCGGATCCTCGACGCCGTGCGCAAGCGCCTCGAGGTGCCCGAGGAGCGCCTGGCGACGTCCGTGCACAGCCACGGCAACACCTCCGCCGCCTCCATCGCGCTGGCCCTCGCCGACGCGCGGGAGCAGGGCCGGGTCGTCCCCGGCACCCGCCTCCTGCTCGCCGGCTTCGGCTCCGGCCTCGCCTGGGCCGGCATCACCATGACCTGGGAAGGGGTCGCCGCATGAGCCCGAAGGACACGAGCTGGCCGCCGACCCGTCCCGAGGACGGCTGCGCGCTGGTCACCGGCGGCTCCGGCGCGATCGGCGCCGCGACCGTGAAGGCGCTGGCCGCGGACGGCTGGCCCGTCGTCGTGCACTACGGCCGCGGCGCCGAGCGCGCGCAGGCCGTCGTGGCCGAGGTCGAGGCGTCCGGCGGCACCGCCGTGGCGATCGCCGCGGACCTCGCCGACCCCGCCGCGCCGGAGCAGCTCCTCGCGGACGCGGTCGCGGCCCTGGGGCCCGTGCGCGTCCTCGTCAACAACGCCGGGATCACGCGCGACAACCTCGCGATGCAGCTCACGGACGAGGACTGGCAGTCCGTCATCGACGTCGACCTGACCGCCGCCTTCCGGCTCATCCGCCCGGCGCTCAAGACGATGATCCGCGCCCGCTGGGGCCGCATCGTCAACGTCTCCTCCGTCATCGGCCTGAAGACGAACCCCGGCCAGGCGAACTACGCCGCGGCGAAGGCCGGCCTGCTCGGCCTGACGCGCTCCGTCGCCGCCGAGGTCGCCCGCCGCAACGTCACGGTCAACGCCGTGGCGCCGGGCTTCGTCGAGAGCGAGATGACCGAGGGCATCCTCGACGGCCTGATCGACCACATCCCCGCCCGGCGCGCCGGGCGTCCGGAGGAGGTCGCGGCGACCATCCGCTTCCTCGCCTCGCCCGAGGCGTCGTACGTCACCGGATCGACGCTCGTCGTCGACGGGGGCCTCGGCGCCTGACCGCCCCGTCCGGTCCGGACGGACGGCCGCCGACCGCCCCGCCGACCGGCGGGGATGACCCCCCCGGTCGGCGGTCGCACCACGACGCACCGGTCCCCGCCCCGGGGACCCCGTGTAGTCATGGATGCACCAGCTCTTCCCCGCAGCACGCAGCACGAACCACCGAACCCCGGAGAGACCACCACCGTGTCTACCCCCACCCGTGAAGACGTCGAGAAGCTCGTCCTGAGCTCGCTCGAGGAGCTGGGCGCCGAGTCCGACGCCCTCAACCCCACCGCGACGTTCGAGGACCTCGACGTCGACTCGCTCGACCTGGCCGAGCTGTCGCAGATCGTCGAGGAGCAGTACGGCGTCAAGCTGCAGGGCGAGGACGTCGCCAAGCTGCGCACCGTCGAGGACGCGGTCAACCTGATCACGGAGCGCGCCGCACAGTGACCCGCGCGGCGATCACGGGCGTCGGTGCCGTCACCCCGCTCGGGGTCGGCGCGGACGCCCTGTACGGCGGCTGGACCGCCGGCAGGTCGGGGATCGTGGACGGCGAGGGCGCGTGCCGCGACTTCGTCGTCACCGACCACCTCACGAAGAAGGAGGCGCGTCGCGCCGACCGCTCGAGCCAGCTGCTGCTCGCCGCGGGCGACGAGGCCCTCCTGCAGGCCGGCTGGGGCGCGCCCCGGGCCGGCGAGCTGCCCTACGCCCCCGAGCGGATCGCCACGATCATCGGCTCGGGCATCGGCGGCTTCATCACGCTGACGAACAACCACGAGGCGCTGCTCCAGGGAAAGCCCGTCTCGCCCCTGGCGATCCCGCTCCTCATGGCGAACGGCCCCACGGGTCAGATCGCCCTGCGCCACGGCCTGCTCGGCCCGAGCTGGGGCACCGTGTCCGCCTGCGCCGCCGGCGCCCACGCCATCGGCTCCGGTCTGCGCGAGCTGCGCGCCGGCACCGCCGACGCCGTCGTCGTCGGCGGCACCGAGGCCGCCCTCGTCGGCCTCGCCCGCGCCGGCTTCTCCGCGATGGACGCGCTCTCCCCGACGGGGCAGTCCCGTCCGTTCCACCGCGACCGCGACGGCTTCGTCCTCGCGGAGGGCGCCGCCGCCCTCGTCCTCGAGACCGAGGAGGGGGCGAAGGCCCGCGGGGCCACGATCCTCGGCTACGTCGAGGGGGTCGGGTCGTCGCAGGACGCCCACCACCTCACCGCCCCCACGCCCGACGGCTCCGGCGCGTCGCGCGCCGTGGTCCAGGCGCTGGCCGACGCCGGCGTCGCCGCGGAGGACGTCGACTACGTCAACGCCCACGGCACGGGCACCCCGCTGAACGACCGCTCCGAGACGGGCGCCATGCGCATCGCGCTCGGCGACCACCTGTCCAGCACCCCGATCTCCAGCCTGAAGTCGGCGATCGGCCACACCCTCGGCGCCGCCGGCGCCATCGAGGCCGTGGCGACGATCATGGCGCTGCATGGCCGGGTGGCCCCGCCGACGCTGAACCTCGACGTCCCCGACCCGGAGCTCGACCTGCTCCACGTCGTCGGGGAGCCCGTCGCCCTGCGCGAGACGCCCGGCCGGGCGCCCCACGCGCTGTCGACCTCCTTCGGGTTCGGCGGCCACAACGCCTGCATCGTCCTAGGAGGCGCCGCATGACCCCCCGCACCGCGACCGCATCGACGCGCCAGCCGTCCGCCGCCGCCCCGTCCGTCAGGGCGGCCGCGACGGCCGCCGGGCAGGGCGACCTGACGCCGATGGGGCGCCTGGAGGCGCTCTGCGACCCCGGCTCCCTGCGCCTGATGCGCACCGCGGTGCTCTCGCCGACCCTCGGCGACCGCGCCACGCCCGGCGACGGCGTGCTCGCCGGCGTCGGCACCGTCGGCGGCCGGTCCGTCGCCGTCTTCTCCGAGGACCCCGCCCTCCTGGGCGGCAGCCTCGGGGCCCGGCACGCCGAGACGATCGTCCGGCTGCTCGAGATGGCCGGCGACGCCGGCATGCCCGTCGTCGGCTTCATCTCCTCCGCCGGCGCCCGGCTGCAGGAGGGCCTCGAGGCCCTCGCCGGCTACGGCCGCATCTTCGCCGCGCTGACGAAGCTCTCGGGCCAGGTCCCGCTG
>WLOB01000443.1 GCA_009699505.1 Actinomycetota bacterium
CAGCGCGTCGTCCCAGGGACGGTCCGTCGGCTCGCGCAGCTCGTAGCCGGCGCCGTTGCTGTCGGCGACCGCGCGCTCGTCGGCGTAGCGGGCCATCACGATCAGCGCGAACACCCGGCCGGTGATCTCGCCGACCGACGACGCGCCCTGCAGGAACTCGCGAGCCTTCTCCGCGCACCCCCGCCGGGTCGGGAAGACGACCTTCGTCTTCCCCGTCGCGGTGGTCTCCTCCGTCGTCCAGCCCGGCAGGCCGTACCGTGCGCCGCGCATCGCCAGACCGCCCAGGTCCCCGAGCGGGTCGGTCGCGATCAGGACACGCAACACGCGCTCGTCGATCTTCAACCGCACCAGCGACCGCAGGACCGCGGCGCCAAGGTCCTCGTTGAACGCCCGCGCCGCGCGCTGCAGCTCCTGCCGCTCCGCCCGCGCCCGACGCTTCTCCTCCGCCACCTCGACGACGCTCACCTCATCGTCTTGCCTCGCCCCCGAAGGCGTCCCGGTCCCGTCCGTAGGCGTGGCGCCGTTCGCCTCGGCGCTCGAGGCTCCGGTGTTGCCCGTCGACGGGGTCGGGTTGTCCTTCGCGGCCTTGCGGGCCTGGGTGAGCTGCGCGGTGATCTGGTCCCCGAGGATCTGCGCGGCGACGTCGTCGCCGACGATCAGGTGCGAGTAGTTCCGCTCGTCCGGGAAGGCCGCCTTCAGCGACAGCGCCTGCTCGAGCGCCTCGCGCGCGAACCGCATCTTCGCCCCCCCGAGATCGATGCCTTGCAGGTCCGCGATCTCGCGCGCCTGAACCATCGTGTCGTCGGTGAGCGGCAGGTCGGGGACCGGGTACGCCTCGCCCGCGTCGTAGACCTCCGCGGGCAGCGCGGTGCCCTCGCCGGTGTACGTGGCGGTGAGCGCGGCGATCGGGTCCTCGACGACGTCCGTCCAGTCCAGCGGCTCCGCCCACCCGTTGGACGGCCGCCCATCGCTGACCCGCGCGTCCAGGACCGCCGGCAGGTCCTCGTGGATCTCGCCGACCCGCGCGAGCGCTCGCACCGCGGAGAGCGGGATCTCACCAGAGGCGATCTTCGGGCGCAGCTGCTCTGGGATGTTCAGGATCAGCAGCCGCTCGGTCACGAGCTTCTGCGTGACCGACAGCTCCTCGGCGATCTGCCGCTTCGACCACCCTGCTGCCTTCAGCCGTGCGAATCCGCCGGCGATCGCGACCGGGTCGAGCTCCTCCCGCGCCAGGTTCTCCGCCAGCGCGAGCTCGAGACCGCCGGTCCGCTCGTCGACGTCGCGCACGATCACCGGCAGCTCTTCGAGCCCGGCCTTCAGCGCGGCGAGGTAGCGCCCCTCCCCCGCGACGACCTCGAACGCATTTCCGTCCCCGGCCGCCGGGGTGACGAGCACGGGTTGCAGGACGCCGGTCTCGCGCACCGACCAGGCGGTGCGGGCGAACGCCTCGTTGTCGCGGGTGGTTCGGGGGTTGAATCCCTCGCGCAGCGACACCGCTGCGATGGGCACCACCCGCAGGTCGGCGCTGCCGCCCGCGGTCTTCTGGGTCTGCTTCTCTGCCGTGGCCATCAGGTCCACGTCCCTTCCAACTCGGTGGTCCCGCCCGGTGCGGGACGCGTTGCAGGGCGCGGATCGCACACGCCACGCGCGACGGCGCCCGTTCCCTCGTGAGACCGACCGGAGGCGCGGTGGCGTGTGCCACGATCCAGCGCCCAACGCGCCGCACCGGGCGTCCGCCGATCACCGTCGTTGACACGACCACCGGTGATGAGAGGAGGGCGTACGGGAGCCGCTCGCCCCTCCGCGCGGCGGGCACGCGCGCCGGCCCGAAGCCGCAGCCCACTCGGGCCGAGCGCGTCCGTACGCCTCAACCGGTCAGGGCCGGCGCACATCCGAGAACAGCAGTTCGAGCAGGTCGTCTCGCAGGTCCATGAACCCGCGGCCTCGGAGCGGCCGCTTCCAGAGGGCGGCGGCAAGGTCGTAGATCGATCCACCCCTGCGGCATCCGAAACAGAACCACCCCTCCTCGGCCGTCGCGTAGACGTGCAGGCTCGGCGTGTGGTCATCGTGCAAGGGGCAGCGGACCTTGTTGTGCGCATCGACCTCCAGACCGGTCAGGGCACGAACGTAGGACGCGGGCGGCACCGTCTCGAGCCGCCGTCTGACGTCACCGCCTCCTGCGGGCCCGGGTGCGGCTGCGTCGCGATGGACTGCGGATGGAACTCCCGCGATCGCCGGCGCCGACGCCCGGCCGAGGGACGAGCCACCAGGTGCTGGAGCGGACGCGCGGGGTCGGCTCGGGTCGAGCAGGCGGACCAAGTCGGAGGCCCGCACGCGGGGCTCGAAGCCCCGGCCTGGGGTGCGACCGTCGACACCGCAGTGGTCGGCGGCTGCGGGGGACGACGGGCCGGGTCCGGAGGCGGGGTCGAAGGGCGCGACGACGACGGACGGCTCGTACTTGTGCGCCACCGTGCCGGCGAGACGCAGAATCCGCGGCCCGTCGACGGACGCGCCGTCCGCACCGAGCCGTTCGGCCAGCGCTGCGTTGAGGGCCTCGATCTGTTCGACCGGCAGCTCGCGATCCAACGCCCAATAGGCGTGCGCGTGACCGGGACCTCCGGACCGCACGAGCAGGCTCGGCGACGGGGTGAACGCCGCAGCGCGCCGGCTCGCATCGGCGGAATCCAGGTCGGCCCAGACCGTCGCAGCAATCCGACGCAGATCGTCGCGGCCACCACCTCGACGCTCCCGCGACAGAACGCCGACGTACACCTCGTGATCGACGCACAGATCCAACCCCGAGCGCGCGACGGCGTCCAGGTCGGCCGCCGGCAGGAACCGTTGGATCCAGCGCCCCGACGCGCACGACTTCGACCGCAGCTCGACGAACCCCACCGAGGCAGGGAACAGCAACGCGAGGTGCGCGCGGGCCATCGCGAACCGCAGGTCCACACTCGCGTCGTCGGACGTTCCGCGGGCCGGGGCAGCGGTCGGTTCGCTGTCGCGCATCACCTCGCCCATTCCTGTGCCTCCCGCGCGATGAGGCCGCTCAAGCGAAGCTGGCGACGGGCCCGCAAGACCGCGCGCTCCGTCGCGCGCAACGTCGTCGTCCGAGCCGCGGCGATCTGCTCGTACGACGCGCCCTCGGCGAACAGCTCGAACGCCGCGCGCTGCCCCGAGGTGATGGTCTGAAGTCCCAGATCCAAGGCTCGCCGCTGCGCACGGCGGCCGGCGTTCTCCAGCGCGACGTCCTCCGGGCCGGAGTTCCTCGCGATGCGCTCGGTCCGCGCGAACGCCGACTTCTCGAACTGCGCGCGGCCCTTCTCGCGTCCGTCGCGCCGCAAGAACTCGCGCCACGCGACCGTCGCCAGCCACCCCGACGCGTCGCCGACGACCGCCCCGTCCGTCAATGCGCGATGGAGACGAAAGAGGGCGTCGGCGACCGCGTCGTGGACCTCGTGATCGGAGAGCGGCCGGCCGGTGCGCCAAGCGAGCTTTCGGCGCGTCGGCACGTAGTGCTTCTCCCACGCCTCCCACAGGGCCGAGAAGTCGTGGTCGTCGGGGCTCTGCTGCTTCTCCGCGCCGGCGGTGCGGCGCAGGTCGGTGGTGATCGGGGACATCGTGGCCTCCCAAGGGGCGGGGTCGCGTGCTCTGCGACCCGCGACCGGCCGAGCGACCG
>WLOB01000444.1 GCA_009699505.1 Actinomycetota bacterium
CACGGCGCGCTGAACGCGCCCGGCGCGGTCGAAGCACCCGGCGCGGGTGGCTCGGTCGGACCCCACGGGCCGACGGCCGCCGCTCCGGCGACGGGCGCGGTCGACGCCGATCCCGAGCTCGTCCCCGTCGACACCGTGCGGGGCGGCGGCACGCGGCTCCTGCGCCGTCGCTCGATCCTCTACGTGGAGGCCCGCGGCGACTACGTCCGCGTCGTCGCCGACGAGGGCCGCTTCCTCCTGCGCGCCCGGCTCGGCGACCTGGCGCAGCGCTGGGCGCCGGCCGGGTTCGTCCGGGTCCACCGCGGCTACCTCGCGAACCTGCCGCGGGCGGTCGAGCTCGACCCGCAGCTCGGCGGAACGGCGCTCCTGCGGTTCCCCGACGGCAGCGAGGTCCCGGTCGCCCGCCGCGAGGTCGCCGACCTGCGCCGGAGGCTGCGCGGATGAGCGGCGGGACCGGCGTCGACCGCCGCGAGCTGGGGGAGGCCACGTCGCACGGCCAGCTCTACGTCGACCGCCTGCGCTCCGCGCACCTGACGCTGTCGGGCGTCGCGCTCGTGGCCTTCGGCGGCCTCGTCGGCGCGTTGCCGCTCGTCGCCCTGGCGTGGCCGAGCATCGAGTCGCGGTCCGTGGCGGGCGTCCCGCTCGGCGTCCTGCTGCTCCTGGCGCCGTACCCGGTCTTCGTCGTGATCGGGGCGGTCTACGCCCGGCGCGCCGACGGCCTCGACGACACCTTCTCCGCCCTCATGGACGACGGCGGGACCGACGACGCGGGCGGGCCGGGACGGGGGCCGGCGCGACCGGAGCGGTCCGATCACCTGGGGCGGGGGCGCGAGGACGGCGCGGGGGCCGGGTGGCCCGAGGACGTCGGGCGGGGGCGCGAGGACGGCGCGGGGGCCGGGTGGCCCGAGGACGTCGGGCGGGGACGCGAGGACGGCGCGGGCCCGGGGTGGCCCGAGGACGTCGGGCGGCGGCGCGAGGACGACGCCGGTCCGGGCGGCGTGGGCGGTCCGCCGCCGGCGCCGTGATCCTCGCCCTCGGCGCGATCGTCGCCGTCACCGGCGGGGCCCTGGGCATCGGTGCCTGGGGCGTGCGGTGGGCGCGGACGACCTCCGACCTCTTCGTCGCCTCCCGCGCGATCACCCCGTGGTGGAACGCGGCGGCGATCTCCGGCGAGTACCTCTCCGCCGCGTCGTTCCTCGGCGTCGCGGGCCTCACGATGCGCTCCGGCCTCGCGGCGCTGTGGCTGCCCGTCGGCTTCACCGCCGGGTACCTCGCGCTGCTGCTCTTCGTCGCGGCGCCGCTGCGACGGTTCGGCTCGTACACGATCCCCGACTTCGTCGAGGGACGTCTGCGCAGCCGCACCCTCCGCCGGGCGTCGGCCCTGACCGTCCTGGCGATCGGCGGCCTGTACCTCGTCCCGCAGCTCCGCGGCGCCGGCCTGGCGCTCGGCGAGGCGGCGGGCGTGCCCTACGGCGTCGGCATCGCGCTGGCCGCCGCGATCGTCTGGATCAGCGTCGCCCTGGGCGGCATGCGTGCCGTCACCTACGTCCAGGCGTTCCAGTTCTGGGTCAAGCTCGTGGCGATCAGCCTCCCGGCGTTCCTGATCGTCGCCCACCTCGGCGGTCTCCCGGAGCGTGCGGCCCTCCTCGGCCAGGACCTGCCCCGGGCACCCGAGGGCGGCCTCGTCGTCCGGCTCGACGCGCCCCGCGCGGTGACGTTCCCGCGGGCGGCGACCTACGAGGTGCAGGCGCGCGTCGGCGCGTCCGCGGGGACCACGCCGCCGGCCGGCGCGGCGTCGGCCGGGGGTGGGGCGACCACCGGGGGTGGGGTGTCGACCGGGGGTGGGGCGACCACCGGGAGCGCGCCGACGACCCCCGATCGCCCCTCCGGCGCCGGCGGGACGGCGGCCGGCGCCCCGCCCGTCGTCCGCCGCGCGGCCGCCGACGAGCGGGTCGTGCTGCCCGCCGGCACGGTGCGCCTGCCGGCCGGGGAGGTCGTGCCGGTCGCCGACGGGATCCGCGCCCAGACCGGGATGGAGTGGGCCAGGCCGGCCGGCGGCGACGGCCGCGGCAGCCCGCTCTTCATCTACTCCCTGCTGCTGGCGACGTTCCTGGGGACGATGGGCCTGCCGCACATCCTCGTCCGCTTCTACACGAACGCCACGGGCTCGGCGGCCCGTCACACGGCGGTGCGCGTCCTCGGCCTGCTCGGGCTCTTCTACCTCTTCCCCGTCGTCTACGGCCTGTTCGGGCGGGCCCTCCTGCCCGAGCTCTACCTCACCGGCGACACGGACCTCGTCGTGCTGCGGTTGCCGGAGGCCGCGCTCGACGGGATCGTCGGCGAGCTGGCGACCGCCCTCGTCTCGGCCGGGGCGTTCGCCGCGTTCGTCTCCGCGGCGTCCGGCCTGCTCGTCTCGGCCGCCGGCACCGTCGCGTACGACCTGACCCCGACGCCCGGTCCCGGCGAGGACGAGGAGCGGGTGCGGCGCCGCCGGTTCCGCGCGGCCGCGGTCGTCGCGATCGCCGCGACGTCGCTTCTCGCCGTGGCGGCGCGCGGGCTCGACATCACGATCCTCGTCTCGTGGTCCTTCGCGGTGGCGGCGTCCACGTTCTGCCCGCTGCTCCTCCTGGGCATCTGGTGGTCCCGGTTGACCGCCCGGGGCGCGCTGGCCGGGATGGTCGCCGGCGGCCTGAGCGCGAGCGGCGGGATCGTCGCGGCGCTCGTCGTCGGCAGCGCCGCGGAGGAGTCGCTCCTGACCCAGCCCGCGGTCGTCTCGGTGCCGATCGCGTTCGCGACGATGGTCCTCGTGTCGCTCGCGGACCGCCCACCGCCCCGGAGCCAGGTGGCCGCGGCCATGTACGCGCTCCACGTGCCGGAGGGTGCGGCGGCGCCGGGGCGGTGAGGGACGGGGCGACGGGCGGCGGGCGACGGACGGCGGGGCGTCGGGCGACAGACGACGGGCGACGGGCGACGGGCGACGGGCGACGGGCGACGGGCGATGGGCGACGGGCGATGGGCGACGGACGGCGGGGCGACGGGCGACGGACGGCGCGGCGTCGGGCGACGAACGCCCGAGCGCCCCGGCGGCGCAGGGCGACCGGCGTGCGACGAAGGGGCACGTCGCGCACCCGGTCGCGCGATACGAAACCGATCCGGACGCGAGACCGGACCGTTCCCCGGCCGCGGGAAGGTACATCCATCGGACGGGGCGTTGGGGGACAACCCGGCCGACAGACCGGCCCCGTGCACCTCGTGCACGGGGCCGGTTGCCGTTCTGGGGTCGGCCATTCGTCCAGCCGCCGCGCAGCGGTACGTTCGTACACCGTTGCGAACGACGGCGTTCATCGTCCGTGTGGGAGGAATGGTGCTTCCACGGACGGGTGACCTAGCACCCACTCGGCGTCCAGGTGTTCCGCGGACCGCCGACGGAATCGGCCCGGCGAGCGCCGGCCGCGCGGATACGCTCGCGACACCCGGGGCCCTGAAGGGGGCCGCGTGTGTGTCCAGAACCCCCACAGAAAGGACGACGCATGACCTTCCAGACCATGCGCGTCATCCTCGTCGCGGCGCTCGTCGCGGCACTCCTCGGCGGCGGCGTCGCCACGGCGCAGACCGCGCTGCGCAGCAACTCCGTCACGTCATCGAAGATCAAGAACGGCTCGATCCTCGGCAAG
>WLOB01000445.1 GCA_009699505.1 Actinomycetota bacterium
GACGACGCCCGCCCCGCCGAGCGCGGCCTCGTCGCCGGCGCCCCCCGGGGCTCCCTCGGCACCCGTGAGCTCGAGGACGCCGCTGGCCCGCAGCGTCGCCTCCCAGCGGCCGAGGGACCGGTGGCCGATCTCGAGCACGAGGTCGTCCCGCGTCGCGAAGCGGCGGTGCAGCGTCGCGCGGCCGACGCCGGCCGCCTCGGCGATCTCGGCCATCGACGCGCCGGGGTCGGCGTTCAGCGTGGCCAGGGCCGCCGTCACGATCTGGTCCCCGCGCGCATCGAACGACCCGCCTGAGACATTCATGTCTCATACGGTACACCGTCATCTCGCATGAACGGTGCCGGATGTGCGCCGCGCCCCCGTGCTCGCCCCGATGCGCTGTGATGCCCCCATGAGCACGCCCGACGCCGCCCCGGCTCCCGCCGCGCCCGCCACCGCCCCCGCCGGCCCGCTCGTCGCGGTGGTCACCGGCGCCTCGAGCGGCCTGGGCGAGGCCGCCGCCCGCCGGCTGGCCCGCGAGCCCGGCGCGCGGATCGTGCTGGTCGCCCGGCGCGAGGAGCGCCTCTCCGCGCTCGCCGCGTCGCTCCCGGTGACGACGACCTGGGTGGCCGCCGATCTGACCGACGACGACGCGCCCGCCCGCGTGCGCGACCACGTCCGCGCCGAGCACGGCCTGCCGACGCTGCTCGTCAACAACGCCGGCGCCGGCTTCCGGGCGCGCTTCGGCAGCGAGACGAACGGCGGCTGGGAGAACGTCCGCCGCACGATGGCGATCAACTTCGACGCCGTCGTCCGCCTGACCGAGGCGCTGCTCCCCGACCTGCGCGCGGCCGCGCCGTCGTCGATCGTGAACGTCTCGAGCACCGCCGCCCGTGTCAGCCGCCCGGGCACGGGCGCGTACTCCGCGAGCAAGGCCGCCCTCGCGCTCTGGACCGACGCGCTGCGGATCGAGGAGGCCGTCCACGGCGTGCACGTCGGCAACGTCCTGCCCGGCTTCGTCCCGACCGAGGGCTTCCCGCAGACCGAGCTCGTGAACAGCCGGCTCGGCAAGCGCCTGCTCGGCACCCCGGAAGGCGTCGCCGAGGCGATCGTCGAGGCCGGCCTGGGGCGCAAGCCGGAGCGCTACACGCCGAAGGTCTACGGGATCGCCGCAGCCCTGCGCTACGCCGCGCCGGCGCTGACCCGTCGCGTCATGGGCACCGACGCGGCGAAGGCGATGACGACGAAGACCGTCTCGGACGACTGACCGCGACCCGTACCGGCCGGATTGGCGCGACGCCGCTCGTGTGGCCCGCGCTCGGCGGGTACAGAACGGACGTGCTCGTCCGGACGCTCGTATTCCGCGCCCCGATGCGGGCCCGGGACCGCGACGTCCCCGAGGGGGCCGGCGCGGACTTCGGGGTCGCCCACGGGCTCGTCGGCACGGGCGACGCCCTCGACGTCGTCCCGGCGACGCTCGACGAGGCCGTCGCCGCGGCGACCGACCGCCATGGGGAGAAGGCGGGACGGATGCTCCGCGGGTTCGCGTCGATCCCCGACGGCGCGTTCGTCTGGACTCGCCACGCCGACGGCCGCCTCCGCCTGGGCCGCGTCGACGGCCCGTGGCGCTACGACGACTCGCCCGCCGCGCACGCGGTCGGGATCCACCACGTCCGCCCGACGGCGTGGCTGCCGCGCGCGTTCGAGGAGGAGCGCGTCCCGGCCGGCGTCCGCGCCACCTTCGACCGCGGCGGACGCAACCTGCAGCGCACCCACGACGAGGACGCCGAGCGCGCGACCGTCGCCCTCTGGGACGTCCACGCCCCGGTCGGCTGAGGGAGACCGTGCGGGACCCGCCCCGAGCGTCTCGGGTCGGCACCGTGCCGGACGGCGGCCGGGCGCGCAGCACCCGTAGGTCGATCGCCCGCCCGCACGGCCCTCGCGACCCGCGTCGCCTACCGTCTCCCCATCGAGTCGCCCGGCACCCCGCAGCTCACGATCCAGTCGCGCGACCGCGTCCCCGAGCTCGTCCTGGACGTGCCGCGGTGGATGAACGACGACGTCCGCTCGATCCCGGGGCGGTACTTCGACTGGAGCAACCACGTGTGGCGCGCGCCGCTGGGCGTCCACGCGGCGATCGTCGCCCGGCGCCTGCTCGACGATCCGCGCGGCGGGCTGTTCCCCGACGAGCACGTCGCCGCCTGGCTCGGCGGGATGTCGCGCTGGCACGGCGAGACGACGGTGATCGAGCTCGACGACGGCCCGCGCCTGGCCGTCGTCACGCTGCTTGGCGAGCCGCCGAGCCGCCTGACCGACCACGCCGAGCGCATGAGCCCCGAGGCCGCCGCCGAGGCGCTCGGCATCGCCAGCCGCGCCGTCGACCTCGTGCCGTTCGACGCCGACGGCGTCCAGCTGCTGGACCGGATCGACGGCCTCGTCGTCGACACCCTCGTGATGCTCGCCTCGGCCGAGCTGCGGATGGGCCGCATGCCCGCCGCCGCGACGCTCCGGGCCGGCCGCGACGACCAGCGGACCCCGCGCCTGGAGCTGCTGCCGGGCTGGAGCACCCGGCTGCACGCGGCGTTCCAGGCGCTGCCGGAGTGCACGCCGATCGACACCACGCCCGGCCGCGGCTACCGGCGGGGCGACGCGCCGATCGACTCCGCCACCTCGCTCGCGGTCCCCGCCGACCCGTCGCTGCTGGAGGGCGTCGAGCGACTGATCCGCGAGCACCCGACGCTGCTGGTCACGACCGCCGCGCGCGACCAGCTCGCGACGATGAAGGTCGAGCACGAGGAGCGGATCGAGACGATCGACCTCTCGCAGGCCGAGCGCGCGTCGCCCCTGAAGCGCACGAAGGCGGGCGCGCCGCTGACCCTCGGCGGCGAGCTGCAGCCGTTCCAGCACGCCGGGGTGCGGTACCTGCTCAAGCGGCGCCGCTCGTTCCTCGCCGACGAGCAGGGCCTCGGCAAGACGGTCCAGGCGCTCGCGACCCTCGAGGTCGACGGCGCCTTCCCCGCGGTCGTCGTCTGCCCGGCCGGGATGAAGCTGACCTGGGAGCGCGAGGCCGCGAAGTGGCTCCCCCACCGCCGCGTCGCGGTCCTGCACGGCCGCGGCCAGGTCCAGTGGCAGCCGCGGACGCCGGCCGCCCCGCCGCTGGAGGCGATCGCCGCCACGGGCGACGTCCCCGACGACGCGGCCGCGTCCCCCGCCGACCCTATCGCCGCGCCTCCGCGCAAGCCGGACCGCCCGAACCCGTTCGCCACCCCGCTCGACACGACCGCCTTCGCCGAGCCCCACGAGGCCGACATCGTCGTCCTGAACTACGAGATCGTCGAGGCGCACCTCGAGCCGCTCTCCGCCCGCGCGCCCCGCGCCGTGGTCTTCGACGAGTCGCACTACTGCAAGCAGCCCACGGCCAAGCGCACGAAAGCCGCGATGAAGCTGTCCAAGGCGATCCACCCCGACGGGCTGCGCCTGGCGCTCACCGGCACGCCGGTGCTGAACCAGCCGCGCGAGCTGACCGCCCAGCTGCGCCTGATCGACCGCCTGAAGGACTTCGGCTCCGGCGCCGAGCTCGCGCGCCGCTTCAAGGGCCCGGAGTCCCACGACCGCCTGCACTGGCACCTGCGCTCGCGCGGCTTCGTCCGCCGGCTGAAGCAGGACGTCCTCCCCCAGCTCCCC
>WLOB01000446.1 GCA_009699505.1 Actinomycetota bacterium
GAGACCAGCCAAGCCGAGGCAGCGCGCCGGCACGGCGTGTCGGAGACCTCGATCGGGAAGTGGAAAGACCAGTTCCTGCAGGGCGGCAAGGCCGGCCTGCAGCAGCCCGCCGGTGGCGCGAAGCCGACCGGCCGAGAGCACCAGCTGGAGGCCGAGGTCGACGACCTCACCCGCGCCCTCGGCGAAGCACACGTGCAGATCCGCGCGCTGAAAAGGGGCGGCCCGCAGGCGATGACCTTTCGCTGAACTCGAGGAACTCCGCCAGGGCGCAGACCTGTCGGTGCGGCGGTTCTGCGCGCTGATCGGGCTGCCGTCCCGGACGTACTACCGACGCCGCCAGCGCGCCCGACAAGGCTCGCCGCCGCGTGGCCCGTGGCCGACCCCGGCACGCGACGGCGTTCGCGCGGCCGTCATCGAGAAGGGCCTGTCGTTTCCGATGTGGGGGCACCGCAAGATCGCCTGGCTGTGCCGCCACGACGGGATCGACCTGTCCGACGCGACGTGCCTGCGGATCCTCCGCGAGGCCGGCCTCGTGCTGCCCGTCGACTACGCCCGCGAACGACGCCAACTCGCCGCGGCGCGGCGTGAGGCGTTCGTCGAGCTGCCCACCCGCCGCAACCGCGTGTGGCAGATGGACTTCTTCGAGCTCGAGACCTCCGGCGGCGGCACGTGGAGATCAGGGGACATCATCGACTACGCCGCGAAGTTTGTCCTCGCCGGCCCGGTCACCGCGACCTCGACCGGCCGCGACGCGACCGCCTCCCTGCAGCTCGCGATCGCCGAAGCCGAACGGCTGCTTGGTCGGCCGCTGCTCGAGGACCTGACCGACCCCGCGACCGGCGAGATCACCCCGGTCATCGTCGTGACCGACAACGGCCCGTGCTTCAAAGGCCGGACGTTCGAGCGGTTCATCGACTCGCGGCCGGAGCTCACGCACGTGCGCACGCGGCGCCGGTCGCCGCAGACCAACGGCGTGATCGAGCGGTACCACGGCGCGATCAAGATCGAGCACCTCTGGCGCGACCTCCCTGCCGACGGCCTCCAGATGCAGCAGATGGTCGCGGCGTTCCGAACGATCTACAACGAGATCCGCCCGCACGAGACCCTGGCCGGCGCCCGCCCGATCGAGGCCTACCTCGCCGAACCCTCAAGTACCATCAGCACCCCAGTTCAAACGCGCCAACTTGTGTCAGATTCTTGACGCGGGACAAATACCGCGGGACGTACGCGGCCGACCTCAAGCGAATGTTGCCGCGGCTTCCGATCGTCGACGGTTTTTTTGAGTTCGTCGATGCAGGCCGCCGGCTCGCAGAGCTTCACCTCAACTACGAAACGATCACACCGTTCCCTCTCGGCGGGCTCGACATCGAACCGCGAGGCGACGCCTACGACTTCTTCGCGGTCAAGAAGATGAAGTTCGGGAAGGCGACGGCTGCCCAGAAGGCAGCCGGCATGAAGCATGACCGCACCGTGATCGTGGTGAACGACAAGGTGGCCCTGCGCGATATTCCGGACGAGGCGCACCGCTACAACGTCGGGACCAGGTCAGCGATCGAGTGGCTGCTCGATCGCTACCGGGTGAAGCTCGACAAGACGTCCGGCATCACGAACGACCCAAATGCCTGGTCGCGCGAGATCGGCGACCCTCGCTACATCGTTGACCTCATCGCTCGCGTGGTCGCGGTGTCGGTCGCGACGATCAAGATCGTCGACGAGCTCCCCTCGCTCGAGACCGGCGCTACCCCGCCCATCTCGTAACTGCAGGCCGCCGCTGGCCAGAACGCGACACCTGCATCCCCCTGTCCGGGGGGAGCGAACCAACGCACCGGACGCGGGCCACTACTAACGGATCTGCTCTCAGCGGCCTATTGCTAAGAACGTCCTGGAAATCAGGCCCTTACCGACGCCAGAACGCCACGGACCTTCCCGGACGAGGGGGCAGCCAGTGCCCGCTTCCACTGCACTTCTCGCGTGCCCGGAGCGAAATGGCCGCAGGTGACACGGCCGCGCCGGGACAAATGCTCCTGGTGCCTGGCCGGACTAGGTAGAACGCTGCGTATGGAAGAAGAGCGCTGGGTGCTGTTGTCGGACGAGCGGCGTGAGACCCGCGTACGCGACGCTCTCCTCGCGGTGATCGCTACCGCCGAGGTCGCCCGACAAAAAGGGACGCTGCTAGAGCAGTCGGCGTACGTCTACCCAACGTCTCTCGGAGAGTGGCTAGGGCACGGTGTCGAGCTTGCCGGCAACGCGTTTTGGCAGGCCCCTTTCGTTCCGATGCTGCTGCCAGACGGCGGGCGCAGGTCAGATACTTTCGTCGCCCGACGGAACATGGTCCCGGCGAACCAAGGCGCTGGCATGGTGGTGCGCTTCGGTGCTGCATTGTGGTCGGCATTGATGGTCGCGGCAGAGCTCCCGTTGGGCCAGTCCGACGCGGCGGAGGCCGTCGAAGACGCCATCATCGCCGAGGGCCTAGCTGTCCTCGACGAGGTACGGGCGGAGCACAACGGTTGCTCCAGCGCCCTCAATCACCTCGGAAGCGCGGTGTTCGTCTTGGCCGCTCACCTCGAGCGCGGCGGGGAGCCCGACCGGCAGGCGATCGGCAAGCACCTCAACCTGGCGCTCTCGTGGCTCACCGCCGCCATCGCGACAACGGACGTTCTGGAGCTTCTCGGGTTGGCCAGCGGAGACGGCGAGGACGCCGAAGGCGGCGACGGGTAGGACCGCCCGTGACGCGCGGCCGCGGCGGGGCGAACGGCATCGGCTGACGGCGATGGAGAGGCCGAGGGGACGCCGGCGGAACGCCGGCCCTGGCGCGGCGCGACGGTCCACGGGGAGGGCGCAGACCGTCGCGCCAGGGCGCGAGGACGCCGGGCCCGCGCAGGCCGCCACCGGCGGGGCTCGCGCGACGTCTCGGCCACCTTACGCGGAGCCCTACCGCTCTCGTCCGCGGACCCGCGGGCACCCCGCTCCCGCGCCGGTGACGCTCGACCCGCCGGCCCCCGAGCGGGAGGATGGTTCGATGACGATCGAACTCGACGGCCACACCGCGGTCGTGCATGGGTGGGGCGATGACCCGATGTCGGCGGTGGACTACGCACTCGAGCGGGTCCCGAACATGGTCGAGAACGGCTGGGAGGTGCAGTCGATCTCCCACGCGTTCGGGCGCGACCACGGCGCCGAACCCGGCGACCCGTACCGCTACAGCGCCGTCGTCATGCTCCGGCGCCAGCGCCACGAGGCGTCGTAGCGGGCCACCAGACCCGCCGAGAAGTCCCCGGACGGCCGCGACCGGGGCCGGGGCGTCCTTCCGCGTTGCGAGGATCCGTCGATGGCGAGCACCGTTCTGACGCTTCCCGAGCGGCTGTTCCTGGCTGGGCAGCTGGCCACCGTCGCGCAGGACCGTCTCGAGTCCCGATCCCTGACGCAGCGGATGCTGGTCGCCGTGATCTCCGAGCTCGGCGAGCGCCCGCTGGCCGCCTACGCCGAACAGACCGCGCAGCCCAGCGAGGCGCCGTGGGAGCTCGCCGACACCGTCGGGCTCGAGCGGCTGATCCCCGCGCTGCAAGAACACCGCGACCATCTCGCGGCGAAGCTCGACGCCGGCAGCGATCCGTACTACCGCGAGCACCCCCGCGGAGAGCACTGGGCCGGCACCGGGATGC
>WLOB01000447.1 GCA_009699505.1 Actinomycetota bacterium
GATGCCGCGACGTGTCGTGAGCTCGTCGAGGTTCTTGGTCTGCGCGGCGAATCGATCTGCGAGGCCGAGCAGGAGGCCGAAGAGGATGAGGTTCGCGGCGACGAGTCGAAGGTCACGGAACGTGCTTTCGATCTGGTGTTGGAGGAGCAGTCCGAGGATCGCGATCGGCAGCGTTCCGATGATCACGAGCCACCCGATCCGCGCATCGGCATCGGGGTGTGATCTGGGATGACGGATCCATCGGAGGACGGCGCCGACGATGCGGAGGATGTCGTGACGGAAGTAGACGAGGACCGCGAGTTCGGTGCCGATCTGCACGACGGCGGTGAACGCTGCTCCGGGATCGTCCCACCCGGCCAGGGCGGCGACGATCCGCAGATGGGCGCTGGAGGAGATTGGCAGGAACTCGGTGAGGCCCTGCACCACGCCCAACACGACGGCGTGCAACCAGGGAAGGTCGGTGGCCACGGCGAGGTCGGGGGTCATCGTTCGAAGATCCGCAGGACGCCGTCGAGGTTGAGGGCGTCGAAGAGCTCGCGGGTCTCGGACGCCAGCCACGTCATGTTGTGGTTGAGGACGAGCCAGCCGATGCCGATCAGTGCGATCCCGCCGATCGCGGAGATCAAGGTGTAGTGGTCGCGCAGGATCCGTGCGGCGGAGGTGACTCGCTCGAGCGCGAGCGCGGCGGCGAGGAACGGGATCGCGAGCCCGGCGCTGTAGGCCAGGAGCAGGAACGCGCCGCCGCCGACCCCGGATTGGGTGGCCGCGGCGGTGAGGATCGCGCCGAGGATCGGGCCGGCGCATGGTGTCCATGCGACCGCGAACGCCATCCCGGCCACGATCGGGCTGCCGCTGCCGGCGCCGCGCAGCAGCGTGGTCGAGCGCACTGTCCTGCCCAGTTGCGGGATCAGTGGGGTGAGGACGTAGAAGGCGCCCATCGTCATCAGCAGGACGCCGGAGATGACGTCGAGGGTGTCGCGGCTGTTTCGCAGCGGGGCGCTGAGTCCGCTGGCCAGCAGGCCGAGCAGGACGAAGACGAGCGAGAAGCTCATGCAGAACAGCGCGGCGGGCCCGAGGATCTGCCCGGTGCGCTGCTCCGCCTTCGGGCGGGTGCTCTCGCCGCCGGTGAGGACCGACAGGTAGCCGGGCACCAGCGGCAGGACGCATGGGGAGACGAACGACAGCGCGCCGGCCGCGAACGCTGCGAAGACCGTCGGGCTGACGGCGCTCATGGGGTGAGGTCCACGGCGGTGGAGCCGGCGCGCTTGAGCGAGCGCTGCAGGAAGTCGGCGGTGAGCTCGCCGCGGGCGATCGCGCGGATCCGGCCTTCGCGGTCGATGAAGAACGTCTCCGGCAGCGCACGAACGCCGTACTGCTGCGCGAAGTCGGTTCCGGGGTCCAAGAGCGACGGGTAGCTCAGCCCGTACTTGGAAACGAACTTGCGGCTGCTGTCGGGGAGGTCGTTGTAGGTGACGCCCAGGACGGTGCCCTCACCGGTGCGTCGCAGCTCCCGGTGGGCCTGTTGGAGGAGGGGTGCTTCGGCTTCGCACGGCCGGCACCACGCCGCCCAGAAGTTCAGGACGACGATCTGGCCGCGGTAGTCCGCAAGAGACCGGGACGGGCCGCCGGCGAGGGGCCGCATCTGGCGGTCGACGTCTGCGGCGGGCACGATCTGGCCACGCTCCACCTTCGCGTCCAGCGATGCGCCCGTGGTGCCGCCGTCGGGCCGCAGCAGCGCGTATCCGAGGATCGCGAGCAGGCCGACGGCCATCGCCGACAGCAGAACCGGCACCGCCGAGCGGCGACTCACGTCGCTTCGAGGAGCTCGAGGGTGCCCAGCACGGTGCGCAGGCGCCCGGTGGTCCGGACGTCGGTAAAGCCGGCGTCCCGGATGATCTGCGGGATCCGGCCGGCGGCGTGGTCTGCGGTGTTCTGTCGGCCGTCCAGCGCACGGATAGCCAGGAACGCCAGACGCATCGCGGGGTCCTGCGGGCGGCCCCAGTCGGCGATGTGCAACCGGCCGCCGGGGCGCAGCACGCGTCGCATCTCGCGCAGGGCGAGCAGGCGGGTCGACGGCGAGAGGTGGTGCAACAGCAGCGACGCGGTGACGCAATCCATTGCGTCGTCCTCCAGCGGCAGGTCCTGTGCGAGCGCGTCGGTCCAGGCGATCGGCCGGCCCGCCGAGCGTGCGCGGGCGCGTGCCAGCGCGTCGGGGTCACCGTCGACCGCGGTGATCTGCGCGTGTGGTGCGGCGTCGGCCAGGGCGATGCTCTGCGAGCCGGTGCCGCATCCCACGTCGAGGATGGTCAGAGGCCCGGCGGTTACGGCCTCGCGGACGAGCGCCGCGCGGAACGTCCTCTCGCGCATCGTGGCGGCCATGACGGGGTCGTAGAACCGCGTCAAGGCATGGTGTCCGGCGGCGGGCACGTACCGCTCGTCGTTCACGAGGGTGTCCGGTCGGTTCGGGCCTCGGTGGCGCTCTCCCAGGTCTCGCGACCCTCGTTGAGTGCCACGGCGGCCAGGAGCAGCGCCACGACCGGGTCCGCCCACCACAAGCCGAACGCCTCGTTGAGCGCGAGTCCGACCAGCAGGCTGACCGACAGGTAGTTCGACAGCCACGTCTCCTTGGACTGCGCGATCAGCACGGGGTTGTCGAGGGCGCGTCCGACGCGGGCCTGCGCGAGCGCGACGGGCACCATGACCAGCAGCGCGACGATGTTCAGAACGATCCCGACGATCGATCCTTCCGCCTCGTCGCCGCCGACCAGATCGCGAACGGACTCGACCGACACGTAGGCGGCGAGGACGAAGAACGTGATCGCGATCAAACGGAGCGCCGGCGCCTGACGGGCCCGCGCCCGTTCGCCGCCCCGCAACTGCCAGATCACCACCGACGCGGCGAACACCTCGATCGTGGAATCCAGGCCGAACCCGATCAGCGCGATCGAACCTGCCGCGATGCCGGCGGTGATCGCCACCGCTCCCTCGATCACGTCCCAGACGACGATCAACCACGCCAGCTGCAGACCACGACGCCGAAGTGCTGCCTCGGGCGGTGCGTCTGGCCCCGCAGGCTGCCCGATCCCGGTCACGCGGTTATCCTAACGGCCGTGCGAACGTTTGGGGTTCTGAAGGCGCGGCGCCTAGCGCTGTCGGTGGCAGTCGCCGCGCTGGCCGTCGACGTCGCGACGAAGGTGGTGGCCGAGAGCGGAGCGCTTCTGCCGATCGCGCTGCCGCTCGGGATCGATCTGGAGCTCTTTCGCAACCGCGGGATCGCGTTCGGGTCGTTGACGGAGCTGCCGCCTGGGGTGCTGTACGTCGGCATCTCGCTGCTCGTGGCGGTCCTGGCGGTGGCGGTGCTGCGGGGCTGGCCGAAGGAGTCCCCCACCGCCGGGGGACTCCTCCTCGGCGGGGCGGTCGGCAACCTGAGCAACCGGCTGCTCGAGGGCCATGTGACGGACTTCGTCGCGGTCCCGAACTTCTCCGTCTTCAACCTCGCGGACGTCGCGATCACCTTCGGCATCGTGTTGCTGCTGCTCAAGAGCTTCCGCGACCAGCCCGAGCCGGTCGACGGGGAGGTGTCGGAGTCGGTCAGGCAGGCTGCGCTCGCGTCGCCTGCGCAACCGGATCC
>WLOB01000448.1 GCA_009699505.1 Actinomycetota bacterium
GCAGCGCGCAGCGAGCCGTAGGCGAGCGCAGCGCTGCGCACCACGACCCGCCGGCCAGCGCGGCCCCGTCGCCGGTGCCGGATCCGGAGTTCGTGTCCGCGCCGCCGCAGGCGAAGCGGCGGTCGTTCACCGCGGCGTACAAGCTGCGGATCCTGCAGGAGGCGGACCAGGCCACCGAGCGCGGCCAGGTCGCGGCGATGCTGCGCCGCGAAGGGCTCTACAGCTCGCACCTCGTCGAGTGGCGCAAGGCCCGCGACAACGGCGCGCTGCAAGCGCTGCAGAAGCCGCGTGGGCGTCCGAAGGCCGACCCGTTGGCGGTCGAGAACGCCCAACTCAAGCGCCGGCTGGAGCGCGCCGAGCAGGACCTGCAGAAGGCGCGGAAGGTGATCGAGGTGCAGGGAAACGTCTCCGCGCTTCTGGGCGAGCTCTTGGAGCCCAGGGGCGCGCAGGACACCAGCTCCAAGCGGACCACCGGGCGATGATCACCGCTGCTGTTGAGGACCTCACGCCGCTGATCGGGACCCGCCCCGCGTGCCACGCACTCGGGGCCGCCCCGGCCACGGTCTACCGCCAGCGGACCCCGCCGCCGCCACGGCCGACGCGGCCCAGGACGCCGCCGGCCCGCAAGCTGACCGACCCCGAGCGCGCGGCGGTGCTCGAGCAGCTGCACTCCGACAGGTTCGTCGACAGCTCCCCGGCACAGGTCTGGGCGACGCTGCTGGACGAGGGCACCTATCTGGCGTCGCAGCGCACGATGTACCGCTTGCTCGCCGAGCACGGAGAGGTTCGCGAGCGACGGGCGCAGCGCCAGCACCCGCCCTACGCGCGACCCGAGCTCTTGGCGAAGGCGCCGAACGAGGTGTGGTCGTGGGACATCACCAAGCTCAAGGGCCCGCGGCCGTGGTCGTACTTGGGCCAGTCCTAACGAACGTGTTCTGAAGTGCCAAATCGAGAGCGACGAGCTCGCTCGACTTGGGAAGTACCGGCAAATTGTTCTCGTGGCGGTCTGCTTCGGCGGCACGGCCAGCGCCCTACCCTGCGCAGGGCGGGCTACCGCAGCAACGTGTAGCGCCTGGCCAGCACCGAACGCCGCGGGCTGTTGCCCGCGGCGTCACGCTGAAACGCTAGGAGGGGTCAGCGGATGCCGACGGAGGTCGTCAGCGTCTTGCCGGCGGAGTCCGTCCAGGACACCGACCGCGGGCCGCTCGGGAGCGTGGCGCTGAAGACGTTGTTCAGAACCTTCGTGGGGCGTCCATCGAGGGAGACGGTGCTGATGCCGTCCGGAACGATGCCGGCGACCACGTACTTCCCGTTCGTCGACGGGTCCAGCGCTGCGAAGACGACCTTGCCCGAAGCGATGTACTCGTCAGTCACGCATCCCGGGGTAGAGCTGCCATCGTCCCCCGTGAAGAGTTCGAAACACGTCTGGTTGTCGGTGCCAAGCCAGGCGTTCAGCGTCGCGTTGGGGGCGTCCGCCAGCCGGACGCTCTTAGCCTTGCCGGTGGGAGCGATCGACGGATCCCCCGACAGGCGGTCTCGGATGACGGCGCTGTTGGCCGCGGGCACTTCGGCATCGCTCTTGGAGAGCAGCGAGATCGACGGTGCCTTCTCGGCCGCCGTAGCGTTGCCCGGTCCGGTTGAGGAGTCAGCGGCCCAGGCGGCCCAGACCACTGCGATGGCGACCGCCGCGATGATCGCGATGAGGACGCGCATGCGCGGGGAGAAGTTCGCGTTGGCAGACATGGTTAGTAGACCCCCTGGCCGTAGAGATACTGCGGCGATCCGTAGTTGTGGCGCATGTAGAGCCGCACCAGCGAAGTGTTGTTGCCGAGGATGAAGTACGCCGAGTTCTTGCAGGTCGGGTTGTACTGGTCGTACTTCGGGCTCGAGCCGTTGGAGCTCTCGTAGGCGGTGTAGGCGAGGCTCTGCCACGTCGTGCAGGCACTCGTTCCGGAATCCGCGCCGTTAGACACGTAGCTGTGGCGCTGCGGCAGCTGCGACGTGAGGGGGCAGTACGAACCCCCGGACTTCAAGACGCCGCAGTACTGGTAAGCCGCAGCGTCGGCGCTGGAGGACGAACCGGCGATTGCGACCAGAAAGGTCGCGAGCATCGCGCCGGGGTTCCGCAGTTGGTAGGCACGTGAGAGGCCCGAATCGTCAGGCGCAGCCTGACGATTCGGGCGTTCCGGGGGCGGTTGCGCGTGTGCCTACGCGCTGGTGGGCGAGACCCCGGTGATCTTCGGCGGCTCCGGAACACCCATCGCGGCGAGGAGGTCGCGCTGCGTCGGGGTGATCTCGGTGGTCTTCGTGAACGCGCCGTCGGGGCCTTCGAAGTGCCCGTTGCGGATCTCGCCAAGCTCGGGCCGGATCTGTCGCCACGTACGCCCGGTCCGCTGCTCGCTGACACGGACGAGCATGAGCGCAAGGAAGCAGATCAACACGTGCGCACGGATCCGGTCCTCACGACGGTGATAGACCGGCCGCAGGAGCAGGGTGCCCTTGAGGTCGCGGAACGACCTCTCGGCCTCCAGCAGCTTGCGATACCCGGTCGCGACGTCCTCCGCCGACAGCGTGTGGTCGCTGGTGGTCAGCAGGTACTTGCCGTCCAGCCGGGCCTGCGCGGCGATCTTCTTGCGGTCCACCACGAGCCGTCCCGCCGGGGTCTGGCGGAGATACCGGCCAAGGGTGCGGTGATCGCGCAGCGCGCACTCGCCGCGATGGTGCGCCTGGTGCTCGCCGGGCTTGCTCGCTCGGGCGTGCTGCGCCGCGAGGCGCTCAAGTTCGGTGTTGATGCGTGCGAGGTGCTCATCACGGCGCTGCTGGTCGCGCTCGGCTTCGGTCGGGTTGTGGCAGACGACGTACCGGGTCTTGGTGTCGCCTTCGCCGACGTAGACGTCCTTGACCCGCAGGTTGTCCTTCACCGTCCGGTACCGGCCCTGGCGCGACAACGCGATCTCCGTCTCGGCCATCCCGGAGCGGAGCTTGCACCCGGCGATGTAGTGCCCTCCGGTGTTCTTGAGGGTGCGGAGGTTCTCGCGCGAGTTGAAGCCGGTGTCCATCACGTAGATCGCCCGGCCGAGTTGCCAGCTCGTGAGGTCCCGCTTGACCTCCGAGACGACGCTCTGATCGTTCGTGTTGCCCGGCCAGACCCACACCCGCACCGGGATCCCCTCGCGGGTGACGGCGAGGCCGATCACGACCTGCGGCAGATCCGGCCGGTGGTCCTTGGAGTGCCCCAGCCGCCGAAACCCTTCGGCCTCGTCGTCGTCCTGCTCGTCCGGGTCCGCTTCGAAGTACGTCGAGGTGGTGTCGAAGAAGATGACGTCGACCTCGAGATTCAGCAGGTTCGCGACGGAGCGAAACACGGACTCCTGCACCCGGCTGTCGTTGGCGAGCAGGAAGTCCATCGCCCGGTACAGCTGATCGTCGGACACTTCGGGCAGGCCGGGGATCTCAACGTCTCGCCCGAGCCAGCCGGTCGCGGCCAGCTTGGACCCGGGATCGAGGCAGCGCTGCGCGACCATCGCGAAGACCGCGCGCTCGACATCCGTGCGGTGCCGGGTGCGCTTGACCGCCCGGTTCAGGGCCTTGCCGATCCCCAGCTCCGCCCA
>WLOB01000449.1 GCA_009699505.1 Actinomycetota bacterium
CGAGCGGCGCGCCGGTCGGGCCGGGCGGTGCGGCGGGCGCCCCGGGCGACGGCTCGAGCTCCAGGACGAAGCCGTCCGCGGTGCGCACGCAGGAGCGCAGCTCGGCGCCCATGGTCGACTTGAGGTCCGCGGCCATGGCGATGGGGCGGCCGAGGTCGACGACGAAGTCCGCGACGTCCCCGCGCTGCTGCAGCAGCGCGACCTCGTGCACCCCGCGGAGCCGCCCGAGCGCGCGGAGCACGCGGGCGACGTCGGCCGGCCCGTGGACCGGGCGCGCCGCGATCCAGACGCGCCCGCGGCTGAGGCCGGCCGCGAACGGGGGCGGGCCGGCGGCGCCGCCGGCGCCCGGCGCGGAGGGTGGACGTTGCTGCATCAGGCGGATTCCGGTCCGGGTGGCGAAAGGGTGGTCCTGCTGCGGGGGCCCGTCGAGCGTAGCCGGGCGCACGCGCACGCGGCGCCGCTCGGCCGGACGGGCGACGGGACCTCGGACGTCCCGTGCGGCGGTCAGAGGCAGCGGGCGCCCGCGGCGCGAGGCGTCGGACGCGGACGGCCGGCGGCGACGCCGCCCCCGCCTGGAGACCGAGCCGCCCGCCGGGCCCCGGGCGGTCAGCCCGTCAGCACGGTGTAGGCGCTGGCGATCCGCCCGTCACGCACCAGGAGGACGTCGAAGCCGCTCACGGCCGGCGGCCCATCCTCCGGCCCGAAGGTCCAGGCGAGGTGCCCGAGGTCCTGCACGACGTGGGCGTCGCCCGCGGCGGCGAAGACGAAGCTCGGCGGCGCCCCGCCGAGGATCGCGTCGACCTTCGCGTGCAGCGCGTCGTGCCCGACCTCGACCCCCTCGGGGTCCGAGAAGCGCACGTCGTCGTGGTAGATCCGGGCGATCGTCGCGCGGCGCCGGTCGGCGTCGCGCTCGCCGAACACCTCGTGCAGGTGGGCGTGCAGCAGGGACTCGACGGGGGGGCGGGGCGTCGGACATCGGGACCTCGGGGTGGCGGGACGGGGCGCGCGGAGGGCGCAGGGTTCAAGGTACATGACCCGTCACGCACTTCCGCGGGCACGGCCCGCAGACCGTCCCGCGTGGCCGCACCCCGCGGCCGCGCCCGGCCCGGGGTCGACGGCCGCGCGACCTCAGACCGCCCGCGCGGCCTCCTTGATGCACCGGTTGACCGTCCTGAGGTACGGCGGCGTCCGGTCACCACGACGCACCGCCCGGTCGAAGCGCTCGAACTGGCGCAGGGTGAGGTTGCGCTGCAGGCACTTCAGTGAGGCCTGGCAGTAGACCCGGGCGTCGCGGGACGAGACGCCCTCGCCGCGCGCGGCCTTCTTGCACGCCGAGAGGTACTCCGACCGGACGGCGGAGGGGTACGTCGCGGCGGACGCGGGGGCGGCGGCCGCGAGGCCCCCGGAGACGGACAGGACCGCGGTGACCGCGATCGAGGTGAGACGGGTGTTCATCGTGGACTTCCTGGGCTCATGGGTCGGACGGGCGCACCGGGGGATCGACGATGCGTAGGGGGGAACTACCCGCGGAGCGCATCGCCGAACAGTGGTACCCGCCGAGGAGCGCGGCCGGTGCCGGCGCCTCCTCCGCCCGCCCGAGACCCGGTGCGCCGACCGACCCGGCGGCGCCGGCCCGCACCCGACGGCACCGGCCCGGCCGGCGCCGCAGGCCGCCGGCCCGCTCAGACCAGCTCGGCCGCGGGGGTGACCGTCGCGTAGAACTGGCCGAGCGCGGCGACGAACGACGCGTGCACGTCCTGCGCGTCGACGTCGCGGCCGCCGAACTCGAGGCCCGGGGCGGCGCAGGCGTCGGGCACCAGCGTCATCCGGAAGCCCAGGTCCGCACCCGCGCGCGTCGTGGCGTCGACGCACATCGAGGTCATCATCCCGACCACGACGACCTCCTCCACGTGGAGGTCCCTCAGGCGCTGCTCGAGGTCGGTCCTGAGGAACGAGTTCGGCGCGCGCTTCTGGATGACGACCTCGCCGTCGGCCGGCGTGACGGGCGCCATGATCTCGGCGCCGTCCGTGCCCTCCTCGAGGAAGCCCGCGCCGGCGGGGCTCTGGTGCTGGACGTGGATGACCGGGTCGCCGGCCTTCCGGAACGCCTCGAGGACCCGGCCGGCCTTCTCCGCGGCGGCCTCCGGCTCGTGGAGCGGCATGTTGCCGCCGGGGAAGTAGTCGCGCTGGATGTCGACGATGACGAGGGCTCGGCTCATGCCCCCGACCGTACACGACGTTCCTATGTTCGTAGGAACTTCTGTCGCGGCGTACGATGGGCGGATGAGCAGGATCTCACCGCTACGGGTGCTCGACGAGACGTCGGCGGGCGCGCTTCGGGAGCTGCAGCCCCCGGCGCCCGAGGTCCGCGCCCTCGCCGCCCAGGCCGCGGCGCTCTCGGACCCGACGCGCATGGCACTCGGCCTGGCACTCCGCGACGGCGACGAGGTCTGCGTGTGCGACCTCTCGTGGATCCTGGAGCGGCCCGTGCAGCTCGTGTCCCACCACCTGACGAAGATGCGCGGCGCCGGCGTCGTCGAGGCGCGCCAGGACGGGCGGCTCGTCCGCTGCCGGCTGACGCCGAGGGGCCTCCGGCTGCTCGAGGCGCTCGCGCCGGCGGAGACGAGCGCGGTGGCGGCGGGAACGGGCGCGGCGCCGGCGGGCGCGGGCGTCGCGTCGGCGGGCTCGGCCACCTGAGCGGCACCCGCCGACGACGCGCGGCGGCGATGCGGGCCACCGGTCCCGGCCGACGCGGTCCGCGGTGACCGATCCTCGACGCCCCGGTGCGCATGCGACGTGCGGTTCCGGGGCATCAACGCGTCGGGTTCGGCTTGGACGGGGCACGACGGTCTCGCCGAGCGCTCCCCCTTCATTACGCGTGGGTCGGCGGTCGTGCCGTGACGGCGGCACGACCGACGCCCCACGTCGGTGATCCGCGAGCCGACCCCGCGCACCCCGCCGGGCCGCGACCGCGGAGCACGTCCAGAGCAGCGCGCGCGGCGTCCCGATCGCGCTCCGTCCCGGAGCGATGGGTCGGAGGGAGGCCCGTCCCGGCCGCCGTCCACCCCTCGCGGCGTGCCGGCACCGTCACCGACGAGGGCGGAGGACCACGACATGCCGACGACGAACCAGGGTGCGCGCCGCGCCGACGAGCTCCGCGCGATCTCCGACGCGATCTCGCGCATCACGCGCGACGGCACGGGCCGCGGTCCTGTCCACGCCCGCGCCATCCGCGACGACGACGCGGTCGTCGTCCTGCTCTCGGGCGGCCTGACGAAGGGCGAGCAGTCGCTCGTCGACGACGGGCGCCCCGACGCCGTCCTCGCCCTGCGCCGCGAGTTCCAGGACCTCCTGCGGCCGGAGTACGTCGCGGCCGTCGAGGAGATCACGGGCCGCCGGGTCGTGACCTTCATGAGCACGAACACGACGATGCCCGACCACGCGGCCGAGATCTTCCTCCTCGGCGACGCCCTGGAGCCGGCGCCGGACGCGGGATGAGCGCACGACCCGGGGACGCCGGGGCCTAGTCCGGCCCGGGCGGCACGACCCGCTCGCCCGGCGCCGTCGCGCTCCGCGTCGCCGCCTCCGTGA